>NZ_JBMCZA010000196.1:12904-13201 GCF_048654705.1 Nocardioides sp. CPCC 206348 | reverse complement strand
AGAAGTCGTGGAGACTGGTCATGGCGCCCAGTCTGTCATCGGGCGCGAAGCGACCGTGCCTGCATGAGGGCCAGGTCGGCGACGACGAGTGCCTGCGCGACGACCCAGGCCCGGCCGAATCCGTCGATGTCGAACATCCCGGTGAGGGCGACTTCGAGCGAGGCGAGCACCCACACGACGTTGCCGACGACGACCGCCCAACCCGTCCGCTTGGACAGGGAGCTGCGGGCGTAGAGCCCGACGACGGCGGCGTAGCCCAGCATGAAGACGCCGAGCCAGCGGTAGGTGGCGGCCTGC
>NZ_JBMCZA010000196.1:1698-12894 GCF_048654705.1 Nocardioides sp. CPCC 206348 | reverse complement strand
ACGTCGATCTTCGAGAACATCGGGAAGGTGACGCCGTAGTTCTTCTGGCAGAAGTCTGCGATGGCGTCGTCGGCGGCGAGCTCCTGGTTGGCGAACTGGTCACACGGGAAGCCGAGGATGGTGAACTCGCTGTCGCCGTACTCGTCGTAGAGCTGCTGCAGACCCTCGAACTGCGGGGTCAGCCCGCACTTGGAGGCGGTGTTGACGACGAGCACCACCTTGCCGTCGTACGACGACAGCTCGATGGGCTTGCCGTCGATGGCGGTGGCGGAGAAGTCGTGGAGACTGGTCATGGCGCCCAGTCTGTCACCGGGCGCGAAGCGACCGTGCCTGCATCAGGGCGAGGTCGGCGACGACGAGTGCCTGCGCCACGACCCAGGCCCGGCCGAGTCCGTCGATGTCGAACATCCCGGTGACGGCGACCTCGAGCGAGGCGATCACCCAGACGGCGTTGCCGACGACGATCGCCCAACCCATCCGCCTGGACAGGGAGCTGCGGGCGTAGAGCCCGATCACGGCGGCGTAGCCGACCATGAAGGCGCCGAGCCAGCGGTAGGTGGTCGCCTCACCGCCGAGCAGGTCGGCGATCGGGCCGGCGGCGGCGAGGTAGGCGAGGCCGTTGACGCCGGAGATGACGGCGTCGGCGGCGAACCAGAACCGCCCGGTCGTGGTGGAAGCAACGGTGGTGCGGGGAGTGATGGTGTTGGTCATGCCCCGACCCTCACCCGCCGGGGTGTCTCCTGACGATGACGTCAGAGGTCATGCGGGCTCGGCCGTGGTCGGCCCCGAGGGGGTGATCCCCGGCCAGGGCGTGCCCCAGCGGTCGCCGTACGCCGTCTCGACCAGGGGGCGTCGGGTCCGGACCTTGTGCTCACGCTCCGCGTCGCGCTCGCTGACCTCCGCGGGGTTGCCGCGCACCCCGACCGCGATGCCCGCCACGACCCGCGCATGGTCGGGTACTCCGAGCGCCGCACCGACCGCGTCGTGGTCGAATCCCGCGAACTGGTGGGCTTCCAGGCCCATCGCCTTCGCCTGCAGGGTGAGGTGGGCGGAGGCCTGGCCGAGGTCGTGGAGCGGGTACGTCGGGTCGCCGGGCCCGTCGCCCTCGGGCTCCACCACCGCCACCGCGATGAACACGACCGACGCCCGCGGTACCCAGCCCGCGTTGCCGCGGCTCAGGTGCGGGACCAGCACGTCGTGCGCCGCATTGCCGCGCACCGCCACGACGTACCGCCACGGCTGGCGGTTGCCGCTGCTCGGCGCCCACTGGGCCGCCTCGAGCAGCCGGGTGATCTCCGTGTCGCTCAGCTCGTGGGCGGCGTCGAAGACGCTCGGGCTCCAGCGGGAACGGAGGGGCTCGACGATGTCGACGGGGTTCATGGAGGGAGTATTGCGGCAGGCCGCCGCGGGCGGATGCCTACACCCCCGCCGGCAGGCTGCAACTGGTGAAGTTGCTGCCGGTCCGGACGGCGACCTTCTTGCCGGCGAAGAAGCCCGCACCGAGGGCGCTGAACGGGTTCAACGTCGTCAGGTGCGTCTCGACCTGGGCGTTGGTCGCCGGTGAGGGCACCAGTCCGACCAGTCCGAACTTGTACGTCGCCGCGAGCGCGCTCCGCTTGGAGAGGGTGATGCCGGGGGTGGTGTCCCCGAAGCCGTCGACGGGACCGGTGGCCGAGTTGTTGTTGGCGATGCTGGCGCACATCGTCGGGTTGTAGGCGGCGTTGCCGGAGCTGCCGTGGTCGACGCGGATGCCGGGACCGCTCTGTTGCACGAGCTGGACCACATTGTTCTCGAGCCGCAGGTCCAGGCTGCCGTTGGAATCGCGGTGCAGCACGCCCACACCCGAGCCACTGGTGTTCGAGACCATGTTGCCGGTGATCGTCGCCCGCACGACCGGGTTCGCGAGCGTGCTCAGGTCGGCCTGGATGTTCTTGTCGGTTCCGAGCGCGATCCCGGAGCTGCCGAAGAGGTTGTTGGCGGCGATCCGGTTGCCCGTCACCGTGAATGTCACGGTGACGTCCCCGGCGGCACCGATGCCGATCGCCGACCCCTTCATGTTCTGCATCGGACTGCCGGCTGAACCGTTGTTGGTGATCGCGAAGTTGCCCTGGCCACGCCCGGTGACGCTAGCCGAGATGCCGAACCCGTTCATCCTGTTGGTGGTGTCGCCGATGACGATGTTCCCGCTGATCGTGACGCGCGCTCCGCCCGGCGTTCCGTAGGTGCCCTGGGGCGCGGTCGCGCTGGCCGTGTTGGCGCCCTGGACCGTGATGCCGTCACCGCTCGGGAAACCGGTGACGGTGTTGTTGTCGATGGTTCCCATGACCAGGCTGGCCACCGTCGTCGTCGAACCGAAGAGGTTGAGCGCGATGCCGCTGCGCCGGGAGAGCGCGTTGTCGAACGAGCTGGAGATCTGGTTGTTCGAGATGTTCGCGTTGGTGATCGTGCCCGCGTAGTTGAAGATGTCGACCCCGCCGCCGTAGGCGGCCTGGAGCGAGTTGCCGGTGATCGTGACGGCGCCGTCGACGTTGTTGTTCTGGCCGCCGGTGGTGGTGTTGAACGCGATGGAGGAGTCGTTGTCGTTCACCGCGGAGTCACCGGCCTGCAGGATGATCCCGTTGGTGAAGGAGAACCCGGTGACCCCGACGCCCTGGACGCCGCTGCGGTTGGTTCCGGCGATCCGCATGTTGTTGAACGAGACGTCGTCGGCGTTGGTCAGCGAGATGCCGGCGCCGGTCGTGTTGAGGATGACCCCACCGGTGGGCGCTGCGCCCGTTCCGGTGACGTTGACGCCGCCCAGGGACCCGGTGTCGTTCAACACGATCCCGCTCGGGGCACCGTTGGCGGAGATGCTCTGGAAGGTCACGTCAGCCGAGCCGATCGTCGTACCCGAGATGCTCAGCGCGATCCCGGTGAAGGTGGTGATCGAGTTGCCCGTCCCGGTGACCGCCACCTGACCGGTGCTCGCAGCGAGGCCCTGGCCGGTGACCGTGTCGATGTCGAGACCGCCGTTGCTGAACGTCACCAGGTGGCCGGCGCCCGGCGCGCCGTTGTTGCTGAGGAGGACGGCGCCGGCGGTGCCCGTGTTGAGGATCTTGGACGTGCCGCTGAACGTCGTACTGCCCCCGAAGTTGGCATTGACGACGATTCCGCCACCGGCATCGGTGCCGTCGGCAATGGATCCGCTCAGGGTCACCACTCCGCCGGTCCGGCCGGTGACCTCGACCGACTGGCCGAAGCCGTCGTTGACCGCGCCGGCGAAGTTGACGACAGCAGCACCGCCGTTGACGTCGACCGCGATGCCTGCGGCGCCACTGATCGCCCCGGCGTTGGCGTCGACCGGCGACACGAGGTTGGTGTCGAGATTGATGCCATCGTTCGCGCTGTTCGTCGAGTTGACCGTGTCGAAGGTGTACGACGACCCGTTGCTGTTGCGGATGTCGAGGGCCGGTCCACCGGTGGCCGAGATCGCGTCGGTGCCGGCCGCGTCGACCATCACGTTGTCGGTGCTGGCGATGTCGAGGGCCGCGGCCGCGCCGGAAGTGGTCTGCAGCGACAGGTCGGTGCCGACGCCGTCGCCGAGACGCGGCGCGCCGGTCGTGCTGCTGAGCCGGACGCCGCCCGAGCTCGATCCGGTCACCGTGATGCTGTCGAACACGCTGGTCGCCAGGTTGGTGGAGGTGGCGTCGAGAGCCTTGCCACCCGTTGTCGCAACGGTGACCGCGCCCGCCGCCGGGAAGTTCACCGTGCCTGCGCTGTTCAGCACGACACCGGGCTGGCCGGTGGTGGTGATCGCCACGTTCGTGAACGTCCGCGTGCCGGTCGTGTTGTCCAGCCGGATGCCGGGACTCGTGCTGGCGTTGCTGACCGTGATCGAGTCGACGGTGCCGGTCACCGCCGCACCGGTGAGGTTGAGGGCACCGGCCTGGGTCGTGCTCAGCGACACCGGCGCAGTGAAGGTCAGGCCGTTGCCGCTCCCCGTCATCTCGATGCCGGGCTGGGTGGCCGCCGTACCGGTGTCGGTCACGTCCATCGAGCGGAGGTTCACTCCCGAGGTGGCGTTGCCGAACACGCCGTTGCTGGCGCCGTCCGGGTTGATGCTCAGCCCGGCGACGGTGGTGTTCGAGGCCAGCGTGACCACGTCCGCGCCCGAGGCGGTCAGGACCGGCCGGTCCCCAGCAGCCAGGATCTGATCGGGGGCCGCTGAGCCGACTTCGGTCCAGGTGAGGGCGATTCCCTCGCCGAGCAGCTTGTCGCCGGCGGCGAGCACCACGGGTCCATTGGCGATGGAGCCGCCGTTCGTCTCGAAGACGAAGACGGGCTGGCCGGTTCCCGCTGCCGCCAGACCAGCGGCGATCGTGCCGAACGGGCTCCCCGAGGTGCCGTTGCCGGACTGACCGGGGCTGACGTACCAGACGGCACCGGAGAAGTTGATGGTGAAGGTGAACGGCGCCGACGCCGTGGTCCCATCGGTCAACGAGTAGCCGAAGGTGTCGCTGGCCAGAGTCCCGCTGGCCGGCGGGTTGTAGGACGTCATGCCGCCGCCCGACAGCAGGATGCTCCCGCCCTGGGCCGTCGCTGCCGACGCGTTCGCGGCGAAGATGTTGCTCTCCAGGCCATCGGGGTCGACCGAGCCACCCACGAAGTCGATGGCTCGATCGATGTGCGGTGCCCAGTCCGGGATCGCTCCCTCACTGATCGCCGTGTTGCGGATGCCGGTCGTGACCGGCAGCGTCGTCGGCGCACCCGGGGCATCGTTGACCGGGGTGATGGTCACGCCGCGCGTGACCGGCGCACTCAATGCAACCCCGTCGTTGACCACTGCGGACAAGGTGCGGTCGGCGTCGGTCGGGTTCGGCGTACCGTCATTGCGGCTGTCCGGGTCGTTCGACGTGTTGGCGAACTGGACGGTGCGCAGCGCGGCCTGGAACTGGGCGAGTGTGCCGCCCGCACGGGTGATCGTGAGTGCCCCCGTGGCCGCGACGTAGTTCGCAGTGAAGCCCGTCGTCAGCGGGTCGAGCCGCAGGGTGTCGAGGGCCGATCGGCCAACCGTGATGGTGACGACGAGCGAGCTCAGCGTCGGGGAGTCGGGATCGACGATGGTGGCCGCCGGTGCGACCGCCAGGTTCGGTGCCTGCTCGGCGTAGGCCAGCGGGGTCGCGGCGTTGAGATCGACGACCGGCGCGTCGTTGACCTGGGTTATCGCGATCGTCTTGTTCGACGTGTTGGACGCGACGGGAGTGGTGATCCGGAAGCCGATCAACCGGGTGGCTCCGGGTGCGTCGTTGGTGGCGTTGGAGAACTGCACCGTCCGCAACGCGGCCTGGTACTGCGCCAGGGTCGCCGATCCCGAGAGGGTCAGCACGTTCGAGGCGAAGACACCGGTGATCGTGCCCTGCGTCGTGAAGTGCAGGGTGTCGCCGGCGAGCGGGGACACGATCGAGACCGTCGCCCCGGTCACGTTGCCCGCGTCCAGGTCGGTCGCGCTGAGTCCAGCATCGACCACGACGGCCGGCGCCTGCTCGGTGTACGGCGTGGTCCCGGCGCTCGCCGCGACGACGGGGGCGTCGTCCACCGCGGCGACGGTGATGGTGCGGGTGCGCGCGGCACTGGTGCCGCCGTCGCCGTCGGTCACCACCGCCCGCACGGTGCGCGCGGCGGTCGACGGTGCCTCGGAGACGTTGGCGTAGGTGACATTGCGGACGACGGCCTGCACGGTGGCGGCGGTGGCGCTGGCGTTGAAGGTCACGACCAGCGGTGTGGTGCCGGGGTTGCCGCCGACGAAGGTGCCGATCGTGACGCCACCGAAGGTGACGTTCGCCCCCGAGACCCCGACCTCGCCGGCCGCCGTGCCCTGGTTGCGGATCGCCAACCGGTCCTCGGCCAGGCCGCCGGCGGAGAAGTCGACGGTGAGGGTGCCGGTCGCGAGGTCGGCGGAGTCGACGTCGGTGACCGTCATGGTCGCCGTGATCGGGGTCGCGGCCGCGTTCTCGGTGTAGGCCAGCGCAGCGGCTTCGAAGACCGAGACGGCGGGCGCGTCGTTGACCCTGGCGACCGTGATCGTGCGGATGCCTGCACCGCTGGTGCCGCCGTCGCCGTCGGAGACCACGACCCGCACGGTCCGCGACGCCGTCACCGGGTTCTCGGAGACGTTCTGGTAGGTCACGTTCCGATGGAGAGCCTGTACGGCGGCCGGGGTCGCGCTGGCGTTGAGGGTGACCACCAGCGGGGTGGTGCCGGGGTTGCCGCCGACGAAGGTGCCGATGGTGACGCCACCGAACGTGACGTTGGCGCCGGACACACCGATCTGTCCCGCAGCGACGCCCTGGTTGCGGATCGCCAACCGGTCCTCGGCCTGGCCACCCACCGAGAAGTCGGCGGTGTAGGTGCCGCCCGCGAAGTCGGCGGAGTCGACGTCGGTGACCGTGCCCGCGACGGTGATCGGCGTGGCCGCGGCGTTCTCCGTGTACGCCAGGACCGCGCCCTCGAGCGAGGCCGCCGGCGGGTCGTTGACCGCTGCGACCGAGAGCGTCTTCGTGGCGCTGTTGCTGGGCGCGCTGCCGTCGTTGGCGATGAAGGTCAGCGTGCGGTTGGCCGTCGCCGGGTTGTTGCTGCTGTTGTTGTACCGGACACCGCGCAGGGCGGTCTGGTAGGTCGCCACCAGGGCGGAGCCGCTGAGCGTGAGCGTCCCGGTCGCGGCGTCGTACGACTGTGTGATTCCCGCGGGCGGGGTGAGGGACAGGACGTCCTCCGCGCTGACGAAGCCGCCGGTGATCTGGACGGTGGCGCCCGCCAGGTTCGCGTTGTCGCTGTCGGTGACCGTCACGGTGGCGTCGACGACGAGGGCCGCACCGTTCTCCGTGTACGCCGTCGTACCGGCGCTGGTGGTCACCACGGGCGGCTGGGCCGGCGCAGTGACCGTGATGGTCCGCATGATCGGGCCACTGACCCCGCCGTCACCGTCGGCGAGCACGAAACGGGCGAACCGGTCCGTGGTCACCGGGTTCGCCGCGACATTGCGGTAGGTGATGGCGCGGAGCAGCGCCTGGGCCGCCGGCTGGGTGGCGTTGGCGTTGAAGGTGGTGACCAGTGGCGTGAGGCCGGTCCCGCCGCTGAAGGTGCCGATCGTGGTGCCGCCGTAGGTGACGTTCGTTCCCGAGACGCCGATCTGGCCGGCGGCCGTGCCCTGGTTCTGGATCTCCAACCGGTCATCGGCGTGGCCACCGGACGGGAAGTCGACGAACAGGCTGCCGGTGTCGAAGTTGGCCGAGTCGGGATCGTTGACCGAGCTGTTCGGCGTGATCACGGTCGCCGGGTCGCCGGCGTCGTACGCGAGGGAGCCGAAGTCTCCCATCAGCAGGACCGGCGCATCGTTCACGGGCGTGACGGTGATGGCCCGGGTGGCCGCGTTGCTGGTGCCGCCGTCCCCGTCGGTGAGGACGAACCGGACGGTCCGGGACGCGGCCGGCGTGTCGGACAGGCTGCGGTAGGTGACATTGCGCAGCAGGGCCTGTACGGCGGCGGGCGTGGCGCTCACGTTGAGGTTGACCACGAGCGGCTCGATGAGACCGCCCGCGTACACGCCGATGTTCGTTCCGCCGTAGGTGACGTTCGATCCCGAGACGCCGATCTGGCCCGCCGCGACGCCCTCGTTGCGGATGCCGAGCTGGTCAGCGGGCTGGATGCCGACCGAGAAGTCGACGGTCAGGGTGCCCGTCGCGAAGTTCGCCGAGTCGGTGTCGGTGACGGTGCCCGTTGCGGTGATCGGCGCGAACGGGTCGCCCTCGCTGACGGCCAGGGGCGAGGCCTCGATGGCTGCGATCACGGGGGCGCCGTTGACCGCGCAGGTCACGGTGACCGAGACGGTCGCCGTACTGCCACCGTTGAGCGTGTAGGTGAAGGTGTCCAGAGTCGTGCCGGGCGGGTTGTTGCAGTAGCCCGGGTCGGGCGCGTAGGTCAGTCCGGTGTGGGCGCCGGTGGTGCCGCCGGTGAGGGCGACCGTGCCGTTGGCCGGGTCGCTGGCCGACGCGATCGTCTTCGGCCCGGCGTCCACGTCGGTGTCGTTGGTGAGCACCGGAATCGCCGTGGGTGTGGCGCCCTGGGGAACGGTGGTCCCGTCATCGACCGCGACCGGCGCATCGTCGACAGCCGTCACGGTGATGCCGCGGGTGACGGGTGCGCTGGTGCCGCCGTCGCCGTCGGTCAGCACGAACCGCACCGTCCGCGCAGCGGTCGACGGGTTGTTCGAGACGTTGGCGTAGGTGATGGAGCGCACCAGGGTCTGTACGGCGGCCGGTGTCGCGGTCGCGTTGAGGGTGATCACCAGCGGCGTGCTGCCGTTGGTGCCGCCCACGACGGTGCCGATCGTCGTACCGCCCGCGATGGCGAGGCGGTCCTCGGCGGCACCTCCAGCAGTGAAGGACACCGTCAGCGTGCCCGTGGCCAGGTCGGCCGAGTCAGCGTCGACCACGGTGCCGGTCGCGGTGATCGGAGTCGCCGCGGCGTTCTCGGTGTAGGCGAGCGCCCCCGCCTCGATGTTGGCGATCACCGGGGCGTCGTTGGCAGCCGTCACATTGACCTGCCGGGTCGGGGCGTTGCTCGTGCCGCCGTCGCCATCGGTCAGCACGAACCGCACGGTCCGTGCCGCTGTGGACGGTGCCTCGGACACGTTCCGGTAGGTCACGCTGCGCAACAGCGTCTGGACGGCGGCCGGGGTCGCGGTCGCGTTGAGGGTGATCACCAGGGGCGTCGTGCCGGTGCCGCCCACGGCGGTGCCGATCGTCGTACCGCCGGCGATCTCCAGCCGGTCCTCGGCGAGGCCCCCGGCCGAGAAGCTGACCGTCAGCGTTCCGGTCGCGAGGTTCGCGGAGTCGATGTCGGCAACGGTGCCGGTCGCGGTGACCGGGGTCGCGGCGGCGTTCTCCGTGTAGGCGAGCGCCCCGGCCTCGATGTTGGCGATCGCAGGGGCGTCGTTGACGCCGGTCACCGTGATGGTGACCAGTCCGGTGTCGGTGCCGCCGTGGCCGTCGGAGACGGTGTAGCTGAAGGTGTCGGTCACGGTCTGGCCGGCGCCCAGGGACTCGAAGGCCCCGTTCGGGTCATAGCTGACGTCGGTGCCGTTGTTGGTCACGAGACCGACCGTCCCGGTCACGTCCACACCCGTCACGGCAAGGGAGTCGCCGTTCGCATCGGTGTCACCGACCAGCACCGGGACCACCGTCGCGCCCGCGTTCTCACCGATGGTCGCCGCGTCGTCGTCCGCGACCGGCGCGGCGTTGGGCGTGCAGTCGACGGTGACGGAGACGGTCGCCGTACTGCCCCCGTTGAGGGTGTAGGTGAAGGTGTCCGGAAGGCTGCCTGGCGGGTTGTTGCAGTACGCCGCATCGGGTTGGTAGTTCAGCCCGGTGTGCGCGCCAGAGGTGCCGCCCGTGAGCACCACGGTGCCGTGGACCGGGTCGCTGGCCGACGCGATCGCCTTCGGCCCGGCGTCGACATCGGTGTCGTTGGTGAGCACGGGAACGGCCGTGGCCAGTGCGTTCTGGCCAACGGTCGCGGTGTCGTTGACGGCCACCGGGAGGTCATCGACCGGCGTCACGGTGATGCCGCGGGTGTCCGGCGTGCTGGTGCCGCCATCGCCATCGGTCAGCACGAACTGAACGGTCCGCGCCGCGGTCGAGGGGTTCTCGGACACGTTGCGATAGGTGACGCTCCGCAGCAGCGCCTGTACGGCGGCCGGCGTCGCGGACGCGTTGAGGGTGATCACCAACGGGGTACTGCCATTGGTGCCGCCCACGACGGTGCCGATCGTCGTACCGCCGGAAACGGCGAGGCGGTCCTCGGCCTGGCCACCCGCGGTGAAGCTCGCCGTCAACGTGCCCGTCGCCAGGTCGTCGGAGTCGACATCGGCAACGGTGCCGGTCGCAGTGATCGGCGTCGCCGCGGCGTTCTCGGTGTAGGCCAGCGAACCGGCCTCGATCGCCGCGATCACCGGTGCGTCGTTGGCCCCGGTCACCGTGATCGTCACGACCGCCGTGTCCGTGCCGCCGTTGCCGTCGGACACGGTGTAGCCGAACGTGTCGGACGCGGTCTGGCCCACGCCGAGCCCCTCGAACGCGCCGTTCGGGTTGTAGCTGACGCTGGTGCCGTTGTTGGTGACGACACCCGCGGTCGCGGTCTGGTCGATCACCGACACGGCCAGGGTGTCACCGTCGGCGTCGGTGTCGTTGCCAAGCACCGGGACCACCGTCGGACCGGCGTTCTCGCCGATGGTCGCCGCGTCGTCGTCCGCGACGGGCGAGGCGTTGGGCGTGCAGTCGACGGTGACGGAGACGGTCGCCGTACTGCCACCGTTGAGGGTGTAGGTGAAGGTGTCGGGAATGCCGCCTGGCGGGTTGTTGCAGTAGCCCGCGTCGGGTTCGTAGGTCAGTCCGGTGTGGGCGCCCGGGGTGCCACCGGTGAGCACCACGGTGCCGTGGACCGGGTCGCTGGCCGACGCGATCACCTTCGGACCCGCGTCCACGTCGGTGTCGTTGCCGAGGACGGCAACGGCCGTTGCCGGTGCGTCCTGGCCGACGATGGTCGCGTCGTTGACCGCTGTGGGAGCGTCGTCGACGGCGGACACGGTGATGCCGCGGGTGTCGGGCGTGCTGGTGCCGCCGTCCCCGTCGGTCAGCACGAACTGAACGGTCCGCGGCGTCGTGGACGGGTTGTTCGACACGTTGCTGTAGGTGATGTCCCGCAACAACGCCTGGACGGCGGCCGGTGTCGCGGTCGCGTTCAGGGTGATGACCAACGGTGTACTCCCATTGGTGCCGCCCACGACGGTGCCGATCGTCGTACCGCCGGAAACGGCGAGGCGGTCCTCGGCCTGGCCACCCGCGGTGAAGCTCGCCGTCAACGTGCCCGTCGCCAGGTCGTCGGAGTCGACATCGACAACGGTGCCGGTCGCGGTGATCGGCGTCGCGGCAGCGTTCTCGGTGTAGGCCAGCGAACCGGCCTCGATCGCCGCGATCACCGGTGCATCATTCGCCCCGGTCACGGTGACCGTGACGACGGCCGTGTCCGTGCCCCCGTGCCCGTCGGAGACGGTGTAGCCGAACGTGTCGGACCCAGTCTGGCCCACGCCGAGCGCCTCGAACGCCCCGTTGGGGTTGTAGCTGACAGAGGTGCCGTTGTTGGTGACCACCCCGAGCGTCC
>NZ_JBMCZA010000196.1:806-1688 GCF_048654705.1 Nocardioides sp. CPCC 206348 | reverse complement strand
CCGAACGTGTCCGTGGTCGACTCCCCCACACCCAATGACTCGAACGCGCCGTTCGGGTTGTAGCTCACAGAGGTGCCGTTGTTGGTGACCACACCGAGCGTCGCGGTCTGGTCGATCACCGACACGGCCAGGGTGTCGCCATTGGCGTCGGTGTCGTTGCCCAGCACCGAGACCACCGTCGGACCGGCGTTCTCGCCGATCGTCGCGGAATCGTCGACGGCGACCGGGGCCGTGTTGGGGGTGGCCACACCGGTGACCGTGATCGTCACCGTCGCGGTGTCCGTGCCGCCATGGCCGTCGGAGATGGTGTAGGTGAAGGTGTCGGGCGCCGTGTCGCCCGCGCCCAGGTCGTCGAAGGCACCGTTCGGGTCATAGCTGATGTCGGTGCCGTTGTTGGTCACCGTCCCGGCGGTCCCGGTCGTGTCGACCTCTGTCACCGCCAGCGAGTCGCCGTCCGCGTCCGTGTCATTGTCCAGCACCGTGACCACCGTCGAGGTGGCGTCCTCGGCCACCGTCGCGGAGTCGTTCGCCGCTACCGGGTCGTCGTTGACCGGCACCACGGTGATGTCGCGGGTGACCGGCGCGCTGGTGCCGCCGTCCCCGTCGGTCAGCACGAACCGCACCGTCCGCGGCGTCGTGGACGGACTGTCGGAGACGTTGCGGTAGGTGATGTTCCGCAACAGGGTCTGTACGGCGGCCGGTGTCGCGGACGCGTTGAGCGTGATCACCAGCGGAGTGCTCCCGTTGGTGCCACCCACGACAGTGCCGATCGTCGTACCGCCGTCCACGGCGAGCCGGTCCTCGGCCTGGCCACCCGCGATGAAGCTCGCCGTCAGCGTGCCCGTGGCGAGGTCGTCGGAGTCGATGTCGACCGCCGTGCCC
>NZ_JBMCZA010000196.1:0-688 GCF_048654705.1 Nocardioides sp. CPCC 206348 | reverse complement strand
CACACCCAATGAGTCGAACGCACCGTTCGGGTCGTAGCTGACATCGGTGCCGTTGCCGGTCACCAGGCCAAGCGTCCCGACCGTGTCGATCGCCGACACTGACAACGCGTCCCCGTCCGCATCCGTGTCATTGGCCAGCACGTCCACCGTCACCCCGGCGGAGTTCTCCGCCAGCGATTCCTCGTCATCGCCCGCCACCGGCGCGGCATTGGGCGTCTCGACCCCGGTCACCGTGATCGTGACCGTGGCGGTGTCCGTCCCGCCCTCGCCGTCCGAGACCGTGTACTCGAAGGTGTCGGTCGCGGTCTCACCCGCACCGAGCCCGTCGAAGGCACCATTCGGGTCGTAGGTGACATCCGAGTCGTTGTCCGTCACCACCCCCAGCGTCCCGCCGGTGTCGACCGTCAGCACCGACAACGCGTCGCCGTCCGCATCCGTGTCGTTGCCCAGCACGTCCACGTCCACACCGGTCGAGTCCGCCGCCACGTCGGCCTCGTCGTCCACCGCGACCGGCGGCGTGTTGGGCGCTCCCACCCCGGTCACGGTGATCGTCACTGACGCGGTGTCCGTCCCGCCGTTCCCGTCCGTGACCGTGTACTCGAAGGTGTCGGTCGCGGTCTCACCCGCACCGAGCGCATCGAAGGCGCCACTCGGGTCGTAGGTGACATCCGAGTCGTTGTCCGTCACC
>NZ_JBMCZA010000195.1:84887-85690 GCF_048654705.1 Nocardioides sp. CPCC 206348 | reverse complement strand
GCCTGCTTGAAGCCGTCCCTGGCCTGCGCGATGTGTGCGCCGATGTCGGTCGACGTCATCTGCTCGCGGTCGGGCATCGGCCCGTAGTGGTAGTCGCCGGCCGGGCCGAGCAGGACGCGTCGGGCACGCTCGTTGGCGATCGTGTCGTCCACCGACTGCTGGGCCCGTGCCATCGCCTCTTCGTACTGCGCCCGTTGTTCGGGCGGCAGCGCGGCCAGCTGTTCGGGCGTGAGGCGCCCGCCGTTGGCCATGGCCTCGCGGCTGGCGGCGAGTCCCTGCCTGATGGCGTCGGGGCTGAGGGCCTGCCCGATCTGCTTCAGCTTGTTGAACACAAGCCGAGCGTCCTCCCGTCGCCGCCCGCTGTCATCGAATCGCGTTGAAAAGTTTCGTGGCAGGGTGTCGTATCGGCACCACCCCCTTCGTGGTGAGGGTGAGAGGCGGTCATCGGGCCGCCCTGGACACACCGGCTCAAGGAGTTCGCGATGACGCAGTACCTCATGTCCGTCCACGGCAGCGAAGAGGAGTACGCCAAGGTCCCCGAGGACCAGTGGCCCGTGATGTTCGAGGCCGTGGACAGGTTCAACAAGCAGCTCGAGGCCGACGGGGTGTGGGTGTTCGGCGGTGGGCTCGAGGGTGCGGAGACGGCGACCGTCGTCGACGCCTCGGGTGACGCCCCGGTGTTCGCCGACGGCCCCTACCTGGAGACCAAGGAGCACATCGGTGGCTTCTGGATCATCGACGTGCCCGACCTGGACGCCGCGCTGAAGTACGCCGCCGCGGGCTCGAAGGCATGCCAGGGCAAG
>NZ_JBMCZA010000195.1:83612-84836 GCF_048654705.1 Nocardioides sp. CPCC 206348 | reverse complement strand
TGATCGCCTCCCTGGTCCGCCGCTTCGGTGACATCGACATCGCCGAGGACGCGGCCGGGGAGGCGCTGGTGACCGCCCTCGAGAAGTGGCCGGAGAGCGGCGTGCCGCCGAACCCCGGTGCGTGGTTGACGACCACCGCCGGCAACCGGGCGATCGACCGACTCCGTCGCGAGAAGCTCCGCGAGAGCAAGCACCAGGCGGCCGAGATGATGCATGACGACACCCCCCACGAGCCGACCGGCGTCATCACCGACGACCGGCTCCGGTTGATCTTCACCTGCTGTCACCCGGCCCTGGCGCCGGAAGCGCGGATCGCGCTGACGCTGCGCCTGATGGGCGGTCTGACGGTGGCCGAGATCGCGAGCGCCTTCCTCGTCCAGGAGACGACGATGGGCCAGCGGATCACCCGCGCCAAGGCCAAGATCAAGGGCGCGAAGATCCCGTACCGCGTCCCCGCGGCCGAGGACCTGCCCGAGCGGATCGGCGCCGTGCTCGCCGTACTCCTGTTGATCTTCAACGAGGGCTACCTCTCCAACAGCGACGGTGACCCCATCCGTGCCGACCTGACGGGCGAGGCGATCCGGCTGGCCCGGATCCTGCACGAGCTGCTGCCCGAGGACCGCGAGACGACCGGCCTGCTGGCGATGCTGCTCCTGACGGAGTCGCGGCGCGCGGCACGGGTCCGCCACGGTGAGCTGGTTCCGCTCGACGAGCAGGACCGCGGTGGCTGGGACCGGGCGCTGATCGCCGAGGGACATGCGCTGGTCCGCGAGTGCCTGGCCGCCAACCGCCCCGGCCGCTACCAGATCCTCGCGGCCGTCAACGCCGTCCACACCGATGCGCCGTCCGCCGCCGACACCGACTGGTCACAGGTCGCGGCGCTGTACGACCAGCTGGTCCGTCTGGACCCCTCGCCCATCGTGGCCCTCAACCGGGCCGTGGCGATCGCCGAGCTCGACGGCCCCGAGGTCGCCCTCGCCCAGGTCGACCGGCTGCCCCTGTCCGGCTACCACGCCTGGCACGCCACCCGCGCCGACCTCTTCCGTCGCCTGGGTCGCAGCGCCGAGGCGCGTCAGGAGTACGACGCCGCGCTCGCCTGCTGCGACAACACCGCCGAGATCGCCTACCTCACTCGCAAGCGCGGAGAGCTGGTCTGATTGCGCGAGCGCCGCAGTTGCCTTCCGTAGGACCTCGGCCGGTCTGGCGGCAAGCCGACAGTGTCGG
>NZ_JBMCZA010000195.1:70798-83587 GCF_048654705.1 Nocardioides sp. CPCC 206348 | reverse complement strand
CTCGCCCTGCCGACCTCGCCCGACGCCTGGCCGGCGTGGATCCGCGATCGGGCAGCGTCCGAGCTGGCGCTGGCGACCGGGCTGGTCGAGGGACTGCGCACCGACCCGCCGGCCGATCCGGTCGCGGTGCTGCGGCAGTGGGACCGGGCGGGTGGGCACCTCGGCAACGTCGCGGCGGTCGGCTCGCTGTTCGGCAACGTGCACCCCTCCGAGGAGGTCCGGGAGCTGGCGGACAACGCCGAGCAGGAGGCCTCGCGGGTCGGGACCCGGTGGAGCCTGGACCGAGAGTTGTACGACGTCTTCGCGGCCATCGAGGACAGCGCGGTCGCGGACGACCCGCTGGCCGCGCGGCTGCTCGCGAAGGTGCGCGCCGACTTCCGCCGCTCCGGCGTCGACAAGGACGAGGCGACGCGCGACCGGATCTCGGCCATCCGTGAACGGATCACCGAGCTCGACCAGGAGTTCAGCCGCGTCATCCGCGACGACGTGCGCACCATCCAGGTCGCGCCGGACCAGCTCGACGGGATGCCGGCGGACTGGCTCGAGGCGCATCCGGCCGACGAGGAAGGCCTCGTCACGGTCACCACCGACTACCCCGACTCCGTTCCAGTACGGATGTTCGCGCACGACCAGGACGTCCGCCGCGACATCACCATCGCGTTCCAGGAGCGTGGCTGGCCGACGACTGAAGCGCTCCTCGACGAGTTGTTCAGCCTGCGCCACGAGCTCGCCACCACCGTCGGCTACGCCGACTGGCCGTCGTACGACGCCGACGTGAAGATGATCCGCACGGGACCGGCGATCCCGGAGTTCATTGACAAGATCGCCGCCGCTGCCGAGGAGCCGATGCAGCGCGACCTCGGGCAGCTGCTCGAGCGGTACCGCCGCGACTTCCCCGACGCCACCGTCGTCCCCGGCTACGACTACAACTACTACGCCGAGCTCGTCCGGGCCGAGAAGTACGACGTCGACTCCCAGCGGGTGCGCACCTACTTCGACTTCGGCAAGGTCCGCCAGGGGCTGCTCGACGTGACCGGCCGGCTCTTCGGGCTGCGCTACGAGCAGGTCGACGTACCCGTGTGGCACGAGGAGGTGACGGCGTACGACGTCTCCACCTCGACCGCCGGGGAGCCCATCGGGCGGATCTACCTCGACCTCCACCCGCGCGACGGCAAGTACAAGCACGCGGCGCAGTTCACCCTCGTCGACGGCGTGGAAGGGGAACAGGCGCCCGAGGGCGTCCTGGTCTGCAACTTCGCGCGCGGCCTGATGGAGCACGACCACGTCGTCACCCTCTTCCACGAGTTCGGCCACCTGCTGCACCACGTGCTGGCAGGCCACGGTGACTGGTTCCGGTTCGCCGGCGTGGCGACCGAGTGGGACTTCGTCGAGGCGCCGAGCCAGATGCTGGAGGAGTGGGCGTGGCACGCCGACGTCCTGCAGACGTTCGCGACCAGTGCCGACGGTGAGCCGATCCCGGCGGACCTCGTCACCGCGATGCGCGACGCCGACGACTACGGCAAGGGGATCTTCGCGCGCACGCAGATGTTCTACGCCGCGATGTCGTACTGGTTCCACGCCGACCGGGCCCGCGCCGAGGTCCCCGACCTCACCGCCCGGATGGTCGAGCTGCAGGAGAAGTACGCCGCCCTGCCGTACCTCCCCGGCACCCACATGTTCGCGAGCTTCGGGCACCTCGGCGGCTACAGCTCGGGCTACTACACCTACATGTGGTCGCTGGTGATCGCGAAGGACATGTTCAGCGCGTTCGACGAGACCGACGTGTTCGCGACCGGGGCCGCCACCCGTTACCGCGACCGGATCCTCGTCCCGGGTGGTGCCGGCGATGCCGCCGACCTGGTCGCCGACTTCCTCGGCCGGCCGTTCTCGTTCGACACGTACGCCGCCTGGCTGGCGCGCTGACGCAAGGGGTCTTGTGTCGGGAGTTTCGTCGGCGTACGCTTGCGATATATCGCGATAGCAACACGAACCATCACGCGATAGTCACGAACCAGGGGCCGATCGCCCCGCCCGATACAGAGGAGGTCCCCACCATGGGACGCCACAACTTTCAGCAGAACTTCGATTCATCCGATGACCGCGACCCGTTCGGACGCGGAGAACCCCGCGGCTTCCAGCGTCGCGGTCGGGGCAGCTTCGGCCCCGGCGGCGGTCCCTGGGGCGGTCCCTGGGGTGGCTGGGCCCAGTGGGGCGAGCCCGGACGCGGTGGCCACAGCCACGGCCCGGGCGTGCCCCCTCCGTGGCTGGCCGGTCTCTTCGGCCAGGGTCGCCCCGAGGGCGCCCGCGGTCCGCGGGTCCGCCGCGGCGACGTCCGCTCCGCGATCCTCGACGTGCTCCGCACCGCGAACGAGCGGGAGGAGTCGCCGAACGGCTACCAGGTGATCCAGCAGATCACCGAGCGCAGCGGTGGCGCGTGGAAGCCGAGCCCCGGCTCGGTCTACCCCCACGTGCAGCAGCTCCAGGACGAGGAGCTCGTCGAGCTCGACGACGCCCAGGGCCGCCGCTCGCTGCGGCTGACCGCCAAGGGAGCGGCCTGGTGTGCCGAGCACGCCGATGAGCTCGCCGCGGTCTGGGTGCCCTTCGACCGGAGCCGGGAACGTGCCGAGGGTGCTCGCGCCGCGGGCACCGGCGGCCACGCCGACCTCAAGTCCGAGATCGGACAGGTGATGGGTGCGGTCTGGCAGATCGTCAGCGCCGGTTCCGACGCCCAGCGCCGGGCCGCCGTCGACGTACTCGTCGAGGCCCGCAAGGGGCTCTACGGCATCCTCGCCGCCGGTCCCGAGGCCGACCTCGCGGACAACGCCGGGGACGACGCCGAGGACGACGACACCGACGCCTGAGTGTCACCAACGCGACAGCCCCTGCCAGTACGGCGGGGGCTGTCGTCGTACGGCCTCAGCCCACGTTGAGGAAGTCGGCCAGCAACACGAAACCGCCAGGGGCTTCCACGGACTTGCCCTCGCAGGAGCCGTCGCTGGCGCAGAGCTGGACTCCGCCCTCGACGAGCGACAGCACGTTGCCGGCCCGGGTCCAGACGGCAATGGTCTCGACCTCCGCCAGGTCCATCGAACGCTCGCCCGCGATCGTCTCGATCGCCGCGACCGGTGTCGCGCCGGCGATGTCCACCACCAGGACCCGGGTCCCGTCCGGAGAGAGGGACGGGTTCAACAGGTCGCCCTCGAGCCGGCGTACGACGCGGTCGCTGGCCATGTCGCGGATGACCCAGCCGTCGCCGTCCTGTGTCGTCGCGAGGTCGTGGTGCACCGACAGCGGCAGGTGGTCGATGGCCGCGACGGCGCCGGCGCGCCAGTTCACCCGGAAGGTGATGTCGTTGCCTGCTCCGAAGTAGACGTGGTCCCCGTCGAGTTTGGCGACAGCGATGAACTGCCCATTGGAGTCGGGGCCGTCGCCCTGCACGGGCTGGGAGATGCTGCCCACTTCTCGGTCCGCCGCGACGTCCCACACATGGACCTCGACCGACGCGGCCCCCGGATCGAGCCAGGCGACCCGCGTCGCGTTGAGGTCGCCATCGACGTGCTGGACGTCGGCCGGGATGGACAGCTTCTCCGTCGATCCGTCCGGCCGGACCAGGACGAAGGACGCTCCGCCCTGCTGGTCGTCGGTCTGGGCAACGACGCCCGCCGAGGTCTGGGCGAGGTTGGTCACGCCGGGGAGGTCGACGACGGTCTCACCGATGGTGACGGTGCCCTCCGCTGCCCAGGCTCCCCACGTGTCGTAGGCCTGCTGGGCGGCGGCGTCGCTGACCTTCCCGTGGTCGGCGATGTCGAAGTCGCGGGACTCGGTCGTACCAGCGACATCGACGACGAGGGCACCCCCGACGCCAGCAGCGACGACGGCCACGGTGACGGCCAGGCCGGTCGCCACCCGGCGCCGTCGGCGCAGGCCTTGGCCGGCAGTGAGGATGTCGTAGGCCGCAGGGTGGGGCACGGGAGCGTCATC
This sequence comes from Nocardioides sp. CPCC 206348, assembly GCF_048654705.1. NCBI lineage: Bacteria > Bacillati > Actinomycetota > Actinomycetes > Propionibacteriales > Nocardioidaceae > Nocardioides > Nocardioides sp. CPCC 206348. The sequence continues at coordinate 79,606 of NZ_JBMCZA010000195.1, read as the reverse complement.
GACGCTGCGGTGCAGCAGGTCGCTGAGCTGGTCAGGCATGGGCACCTCCGGTGGAGTACGTGGTGGTCGGCGCATCGGCCGGCAGGGCGACCTCGTCGCCCAGGATCGTGCGGAGTCGCTCCAGCGCGAGCGACGTCTGGCTCTTGACGGTGCCGTCGGTGACCCCGAGGGCGGCGGCGGTCTCTCGCACGCTGAGGTCTTCGTAGAAGCGAAGGACGACGACCGCGCGCTGGCGCGGCGCCAACTGGGCCAGCGCTGCGACCATGTCGATCTGGTCGATCCGATCGCTGTGTTCGTCGGTCGCTCCGGCGGCCGGCCGGTCGGGGAGCTCCTCGGTCGGTCGCTCCCCGAAGCTGCGGCGACGGAACCAGCTGGTGGCCGTGTTGACCATGATCCGTCGTGCGTAGGCCCGTGCGGCCGCGGGTTCGCGCACCTTGTGCCAGTGGGCGTAGGTCTTCGCGAGGGCCGTCTGGACGAGGTCCTCGGCGAGCGCGTGTTCCCCGACCAGCAGCAGGCCGATGCGATAGAGCGACGGCCAGGCGGCGTGGACGAGTTCGACGAACTCGTCCTCCGTCGGTGCCCGAGAAGCGTTGCGCGCCATGGAGTCCCTTTCCTCGTCCTCAGGTGTAGTCCATCAACCAGACGCTTTGGCACCCCACTTCGGTTGGGGTGATTCGCGAGGTCTTTGCGCGGATAGGCTCCCTCCGTGTTCTCCCGTCGACTTCCCGCCGCCTTCGTCGGCGTCGTGTGCCTGTCCTGGCTGACGCTGACGACCGGGTACGGCGCCGCGTCGGCCCTGGCGCCGTCCGATCCCGTCGACCTGGGTGGCGCGAAGCTGTCCGGCACGCCGAGCACCAGCCCCGCCGAGCCGACCCCGCTCGCACCCGGCCTGTGGAAGGCCACGCTCGCACCGGAGTTCCCGCAGTACTTCAGCTACCAGCGGCGGATCAACGAGAGCACCGTCCACGTCGGCGTGCTCGGTGCGCCGCAGGGCACGACCAGCGACGGCATCCGCGTCAACGCGGGCGTCCGGACCGAGGGCAGCACCGACCTCACCAGCTGCGGCGACGAGACCGACTCGACCGACTACGCCTTTCCGCACGCCGTGGTCGGCAACCGGGTGACCATTGGCGACGAGGACAGCAGCACGGGCGACACCTGCCGCGCCGCCGACACGGTCGTCATCGCCGTGAGCCGCTCCTCGAGCAGCCCCGACGACCTGCCGTACGTCATCAAGGTCGTCGAGGAGGCGCCGGTCTCCGACGCCGGCGGCATCGAGCCCGACGAGAAGCCGGCGTACGACGTCCCCGAGCCGGTCGGCACCACCGACGAGCCGGGCGCAGCGTCCTTCGACGACGCACCCCGGGTCGACGCGCGCTCGGGCACGGTCACGATCGAGACGACCATCAAGGAGGGGACCGAGCTGCTCTGGCGGGTCCCCCTCACCTGGGGCGACCTTCCGGTGGTCCGCGTCGACGTACCGGCTGCCTCGAAGGAGCACGCCGAGGACTTCGCCTACAGCGGCCCGGACTTGACCCTGCACTTCATCGACCCGCTGCGTGGTCGGTTCCGCTACGTCAACACCGAGCGCGAGGACTCCGCCACCGGCGAGTACAAGGCCAGCGAGACAGGCGAGACCGACCAGCTCCTCGCCGCCGGCTTCCCCGTCCGGCGCGCGAACGGCCGCCTCCCCGGCGACTACTGGATCTCGCTGGCGACCGAGGCAGCCGCCGAGGGCCGCGACCCCGTCGACATCCCGGTGACGATCACGTTCGTCGTCGAGAGCAGCGGTGCCGATGCGCCGACGTACGACGGTGTGGCGGTCTCCCACGACAAGTCGACCAACGTCGACGGCTACTCCCCGGACAAGCCGTTCCTCGTCGCCGACGACACGTTCTCCGCTGCCGCCTCGGGCAACCCGGTGGTCGACGGCGACGACTCCGACAGCTGGCTCAACGGCCGCCACCTGGCCGGACTCGGCCTGGGCGCAGCGAGCCTCGCCTGCCTGGCTGGCGGTCTGCTGCGCCTCCGCTCCCGCCGCTGACGTCAGCCCAGCAGCAGGATCAGCGCGACGACCAGGCCCACGAGACCGAGGCCGAGCAGCACGAACGCGTCGACCGGCGGACCCGTCCGGGCGCCGTGCTGCGGGCGGGGCGCGTCGAGCCGGGTGGGCGCTGCGGCCGGGTGCGGCGGCAGCACCGCGGTGCCGATCGGCGGCGTAGAAGGCGGCGTAGAGGGCGGCGTCGAGGGCGGCGGGCTGTAGCCCGGCGGCGGGGGCGGCGGTGGGTACGACGTCGTGGGCAGGTTGGTCGCGGAGATGTCCGGCGTGGGCGTCGGGTACTCGTCCGGCACCTCCAGGTCGTCCAGCAACGCCGGGTCGTCCCAGCGCGCGGCGAGGGACTGGAGGGCCGGGTGGGCGCGCAGTGCCGCCGCGCTCGGGCGGGCCAGGGCGTCGTACGACGTCGCGGCCTCGACCACGTCGAGGATCGCATCGTGCTCGGGGTTGCCGTTGCGGAGCGCACCCACGTCGATCGCCGGTGGCTCGCCGTCGCTCGGCGGGCGGTGGCCGGTGAGCATCTCGAGGACGACGACACCGAGGGCGTAGATGTCGGCGCTCGGGTCGGGGTCCGAGCCGCGGTACTGCTCGGGCGCCATGTAGCCCGGCGTGCCGATCACCATCGCGACGTGGGTCAGTCGCGGTTCGTCGCTGGGGACGGCGATGCCGAAGTCGGTCAGGCGCAGGTGCGGCCGGGTGCGTCCGGTGGGTTCGAGCAGCAGGTTGCCGGGCTTGATGTCGCGGTGCACGATGCCCGCGGCATGCACGGCCTCGAGGGCCTGCAGGGTCTGGTCGGTGAGCACGGCGATCCAGCGCGGGGGCAGGCGGCCGCCGTTGCGCCGGGTCAGGTTCGAGACCGAGCCGCCACGGACCAGCGGCATCGTGAAGAGCACCCGGTCGTCGACGCCGGCCCACGACTGCGGGGTCACGACGTGCGTGTGGTCGATCCGCACGGACTGCTCGCGCACGAATCGCAGCAGCATCGCGGCGTCGGTCTGGCGCAGCATCTTGGCGGCCTTGACCTCACCGGCCGTGCGGTCCAGGACGCGCCACACCGTTCCCATGCCACCGGTGGCGATGGGGTCGAGCAGCTCGTAGCGTCCCGCGAAGACCTCACCCATGGCAGGGAGCCTATCCAGCGCGGAGCGCGTTCACTCCTCGCCGAGCGGGATCGCCCGGTGCAGCCACACGGACGCCGGTCGCATGCCGACCTTCTCGTACAACGACAGCGCCCCGGTGCGGGAGTCCGTGGAGAGGCTGGACGAGGTCGCGCCACGTTCCCGACCGGCAGTGAAGACGGCCACCAGGAGCGCCTGCGCCAGGCCCAGGTTGCGGTGCGAGGCGGCCACGGCCAGCTTCGACACGTAGGTGTCGACGCCGTCGTCGGTCGGCGCGTTCCACGCGTTGGCCACGGCCACGACCTGCTCGTCCGGAGCAGTGACGACCTGCAGGTGCCACGGTTCGAAGCCGGGCCGCTGCCAGACCCGCGCCGCGAAGTCCTCGAAGGACGTACGTGCGCGGACCGCCCATTCGAGGAAGGCGTCCTCGGTCACCGTCCACACCTGCTCGTGATCAGCCGGCGTCGCCTCCCGCAGCACGTAGCCGTCAGGCAACGGGCGCTCCCCGACACTCGCCCCCTCGGGCAGTCGCAGCACCCAGCTGGTCCACCGGACGTCGTACCCGAGAGCGGTGAGGAGGTGGTCGCCCGCCGAGCCCTGCGGCACGGGCATGCCGAGCATCGCGGCGCCGCGGCTGCGGGCCAGGTCCTGCACCCACGCGGCGAGCCAGGTGCCGATCCCGCGTCCGCGGTGGGACGGCAGTACGGCGGCGTCGTACCGCTCCTCGCCCATGTACTCGACGTACGCGACGACCTGCTCGCCGTCGAGGACGCCGATCGAGTTGCCGGCGAGGTCGTACGACGGTTGCTGCCACTCGCTGACGAGGTCGTCCTCCTCGATCTCGGCGACGCCGACGTCGGCGCGTTCCTGCTCGGCGATCAGCTCGAAGACGGCGCGGGCGTCACTCGGGACCAGCGGGCGGGTGGTGAGGCCGGGAGGGAGAGCAGGTTCTGGCACCCCGGGAGTCTCGCCGATCCGTCGCCGGAGGCGCACCGCATTTCCCGCACCAGGTCAGGCCGGAGCCAGCTCGAGGACCAGGTCGCCGCCGTCGACCGGCTTCGTGCCGGTGAAGGCGAGCCGCTGGACGACTCCGCTGACCGGTGCGGTGATCGAGGCCTCCATCTTCATCGCCTCGATCGTCGCGACGACCTCGCCTGCCTGCACCGTGTCGCCGACTGCGACGGTCGGGGTCACTGCTCCCTGGAAGGGGGCCGCGACGTGGCCGGCCTTCGTGCTGTCCGCCTTCTCGGCGGTGGCGACCTCGGCGGCGACGGACCGGTCGCGCACGCTGACCGGCCGCAGCTGTCCGTTGATGGTGCACATGACGGTGCGGAAGCCACGCTCGTCGGGTTCGCCGATGGCTTCGAGCCCGAGGAGCAGCTTGACGCCCTCGCCGAGGACGACTTCGTGCTCCTCGCCCTGGCTGAGCCCGTAGAGGTAGTCGCGGGTCGGCAGCACCGACACGTCGCCGTGGGCCTGGCGTGACTCGTCGAAGTCGCGGGTCGGGCCGGGGAACAACAGCTGGTTGAGGGTACGACGGCGACCGAAGTGATCGCCGGTCGCGAGCGCGTCCTGCTGCTGGAACGTGAGGGTCGGCTCGGGTGCCTTCCACGTGCGGCCCGACAGCGCCTTGGTGCGGAACGGCTCGGGCCATCCTCCGGGCGGGTCACCGAGCTCTCCGTTGAGGAACCCGATGACGGAGTCGGGGATGTCGAACTTCCCGGGGTCGGCCTCGAAGGCCTCGGGGCTGGCGCCGGCTCCGACGAGGGCAAGGGCGAGGTCGCCGATGACCTTGGACGACGGGGTGACCTTCGGGACGTTGCCGAGGATCCGGTTGGCGGCGGCGTACATGTCCTCGACCTGTTCGAACTTCTCGCCGAGGCCGAGCGCGATCGCCTGCTGGCGCAGGTTGGAGAGCTGGCCGCCGGGGATCTCGTGGGTGTAGACGCGGCCGGTGGGCGCCGGCAGCCCCGACTCGAACGGGGCGTAGAGCCGGCGGGTGGCCTCCCAGTAGGGCTCGAGGGCGTTGACGTTGTCCAGGGACAGCCCGGTCTCGCGGTCGGAGTGGTCGGTGGTGGCGACCAGGGCGGAGAGCGCCGGTTGCGAGGTCGTGCCCGACATGGAGGCACACGCCGCGTCGACCGCGTCGACCTCGGCCTCGATGGCGGCGAGCAGGGTGGCCAGCTGGCCGCCCGGGGTGTCGTGGGTGTGCAGGTGCACGGGCAGGTCGAACTCGTTGCGCAGGGCGGTGACCAGGGTCCGGGCAGCGGGAGCGCGGAGCAGTCCGGCCATGTCCTTGATCGCGAGCACGTGCGCGCCGGCGTCGACGATCTGTTCGGCCAGGCGCAGGTAGTAGTCGAGCGTGTAGAGCTTCTCGTCCGGCGAGGACAGGTCGCCGGTGTAGCAGAGGGCGACCTCGGCGACCGTGGTGCCGGTTGCGCGTACCGCCTCGATCGCGGGGCGCATCTGGTCGACGTCGTTGAGGGCGTCGAAGATCCGGAAGACGTCGATGCCGGTCTCGGCGGCCTCGGTCACGAACGCCTGCGTCACTGCCTCCGGGTACGGCGTGTAGCCGACCGTGTTGCGGCCGCGGAGCAGCATCTGCAGGCAGATGTTGGGCACCGTCTCGCGCAGGGCGGCCAGCCGCTCCCACGGGTCCTCGGCGAGGAAGCGCAGTGCGACGTCGTACGTCGCCCCGCCCCAGCACTCGAGCGACCACAGCTCGGGTGTCAACCGGGCGACGTGCCCGCCGACACCGAGCAGGTCGATGGTCCGCACCCGGGTGGCGAGCAGGGACTGGTGGGCGTCGCGGAAGGTCGTGTCGGTGACCGCGACGGTGGTGCGGGCCCGCAGGTCGCGGGCGAACTGCTCCGGTCCGGCGGCGAGCAGCTGCTGCCGGCTGCCAGCGGGCGGCGGGGTCGACAGGTCGATCGCCGGGAGCTTGGCGACCGGGTCGACCCAGTCGTCGGAGGAGGCCCGCGCTGCGCCGTACGGCTGGTTGACGGTGACGTCCGCGAGATAGGCGAGCAGCTTGCTGCCCTGGTCGCCCGACGCACGGGTCGCCAGCAGCCACGGGTGGGTCTCGATGAACGAGGTGGTGACGTGCCCGGACGCGAAGTCCGGGTCCCGCAGCACGGCCTCGAGGAAGGCGATGTTGGTGGAGACGCCGCTGATCTTGAACTCCGCCAGCGCGCGCCGGGCCTTCTCGACGGCCTTCTCGAAGGTGCGTCCACGACACGTCAGCTTGGCGAGCATCGAGTCGAAGTGGGCGGACACCTCGGCACCGGTGTAGGTCGTACCGCCGTCGAGCCGCACGCCCGGTCCGCCCGGTGAGCGGTAGGTCGTGATCTTGCCGGTGTCGGGACGGAACCCGTTGGCGGGGTCCTCGGTGGTGATCCGGCACTGCAGGGCCGCGCCGCGCAGCCGGATGGAGTCCTGGGTGAGCCCGAGGTCGGCGAGCGTCGCGCCTGCCGCGATCCGCAGCTGGGACTGGACCAGGTCGACGTCGGTGACCTCCTCGGTCACCGTGTGCTCGACCTGGATGCGCGGGTTCATCTCGATGAACACGTAGTTGCCGTCGGGGTCGAGGAGGAACTCGACCGTGCCGGCGTTCCGGTAGCCGATCTCGCGGGCGAACCGGACGGCATCGGCACACATCCGGTCACGGATCGCGGGGTCGAGGTTCGGCGCCGGCGCGATCTCGACGACCTTCTGGTGGCGTCGCTGCACCGAGCAGTCGCGTTCGAAGAGGTGGATCACCCCGTCGGCGCTGCCCGTCCCGTCGGCGAGGACCTGCACCTCGATGTGGCGCGGATCGACCACGGCCTGCTCGATGAACACGGTCGGGTCACCGAAGGCGCCCTCGCCCTCGCGCATGCACGTCTCGATCGCCTCGCGCAGCTGTGCCCGGTCGTCGACCCGACGCATGCCGCGCCCGCCACCACCAGCGACGGCCTTGACGAACAGCGGCGCCGGGATCGCCTCGGCGGCCGCCAGGAGTGCGTCGACATCGGTCGACGGGTCGACCGACTGCAGGGTCGGCACCCCCGCCGCCCTTGCCGCCGCGATCGCCCGCGCCTTGTTGCCGGTCAGGGTCAGGACCTCGGCCGAAGGCCCCACGAAGGTGATGCCGGCGTCCACACATGCCTCGGCCAGGGCCGGGTTCTCCGACAGGAAGCCGTAGCCCGGGTAGATGGCGTCGGCGCCACAGGCCAGCGCCGCCGCGACGATGGCGTCGGGATCCAGGTACGTGCGGACCGGATGGCCGCGCTCGCCGATCTCGTAGGCCTCGTCCGCGCGGAGCCGGTGCTCACTCCACCGGTCCTCGTGCGGGAACACGGCGACCGTACGGGCGCCGATCTCGTGGGCGGCGCGGAAGGCGCGGATCGCGATTTCGCCGCGGTTGGCAACGAGGACCTTGGTGAACATGGGACTCCCGTGGTGAGGAAGAGGCGCCCGGGCGCAGGGTGGTCCCGGACGGCGCAAGATTATTCGCGCGTGCCGTCACCGCGTGGGGCTGTCCGTACTCCGGAGCAGCAAAAACCCACCGGGGCAGGTCCTTGCGGACTCGCCCCGGTGGGTTGGGCTGCAGCTGTGCTCAGGCGTTCTTGATCGCCGAGATGTCGAACTCGAGCTTGATCTTCTCGGAGACGAGCACGCCGCCGGTCTCGAGCGCGGCGTTCCAGGTCAGGCCCCAGTCCTTGCGGTTGACGGTGACGTCGCCCTCGAAGCCCACGCGGATGTTGCCGAACGGGTCCTTGGCCGAGCCGTTCTCCTCGAAGTTGATGGTGACCGGCTTGGTGACGTCCTTGATGGTCAGGTCGCCGGTGACGGCCCAGTCGGTGCCGTCGCGGGAGACGTCGGTCGAGACGAACTTCCACTCGGGGAACGTGGCGACGTCGAAGAAGTCGGGGGAGGAGAGGTGGCCGTCGCGGTCGGCGTTGCCGGTGCTGACGCTGCCGGCGTTGATGGTGACCGTCACCGAGGAGTTGGCCGGCGTCGCGGTGTCGATGTGGGCGGTGGCGGACCAGTCGCCGAACTGGCCGCGGACCTTGGTGACGACAGCGTGGCGGGCCACGAAGCCGAGGCGGCTGTGCGCCGGGTCGAGCGTGTAGTCGCCGGTGATGTCGGAGAGGGCTGCGTTGTCGGTCATGAAGGGCTCCTGGGGTCGAGTAGTTGAAGTATCAATGACTTGAACCAATGGTGACATGTCAACCATTCCCTCGCAAGGGGTGACCTGGGTCACGTTGCCACAAGCGCCGCCCTCGATCAGCCCCACAAAAAGCAGGAAGCCGCCCCCTGGGCGGGGGCGGCTTCCTCGGGTCTGGGTCAGGCGGCAGCGTGACTGTGCGCGATGGCGGGCTGGCCGACCTCGATCCACACCGCTTCCATGCGGGTGCGGCCGTCGGCTGCCGTCACGGGTACCCAGCGCATCTCGAGCCTGGACGTCGTCTCGGTGTTGGTCATGGGACACCTCCTGTTCACCTTGTGTTCACCAAGATAGCACGTCCTCCACCTTGAACCCGGAAAACGCAGGAAATGGACCCGACCTGCTCCACCCGAGGGCCGGATCGCTCGTTCCAGCGGGCGTCGACCCTCCATTTCCCGAGCCAGTGACGGTGGTCACTCAGGCCA
>NZ_JBMCZA010000195.1:68699-70788 GCF_048654705.1 Nocardioides sp. CPCC 206348 | reverse complement strand
CCTCCTGTTCACCTTGTGTTCACCAAGATAGCACGTCCCCCACCTCGAACCCGGAAAACGCAGGAAATGGACCCGAGCTGCTCCACCCAAGGGCCAGATCGCTCGTTCCAGCGGGCATCGACCCTCCATTCCGCGAGCCGGCGACGGTGGTCACTCAGGCCGAGGAGCCAGTTCCTGCCCAAATTCGGGCAGGAACTTGAGATTTGGTGGACACGGCTGCACTCTCAACCTTGTGTACGTCGACCCGCGGCTGCTGCGCCACGTCCAGGAGTCCAGCGGGCTGGCCCCCTCGGAGGCCGAGCGCCTGGTGGAGGACGTCCTGTCCTTCCATGCCGAGGCGGTGGAGGACCTGGTCCGCCGCCGGCACGCCGAGCTGAAGACCAACGGCTCGAAGAACGCCGAGATCTTCGCCCGACTCCGCGACGAACTCAGCGGCCGCGTGGTGGCCGCCCCCGACCTCTCCGAGCGCCAGCTGCGCCGGATCATCTACGGATAGGTGTCTCGAGACGGTCGCTGCGCGACCTCCTCGACAACCGAAAGGAACCACACATGTGCGGCATCGTCGGATACATCGGCACCCAGCAGGCGGCCCCGCTGCTCCTCGAAGGGCTGACCCGACTCGAGCACCGCGGCTACGACTCCGCAGGCGTGGCGGTGGTCAGCGGTAGCGGGGTGAAGGTGGCCAAGCGGGCCGGCCGGGTCCGTGACCTCTCGGACGGACTGCCCAAGCGGTTCTCCGGCAAGGTCGGCATCGGCCACACCCGCTGGGCGACCCACGGGCCGGCCAACGACGTCAACGCCCACCCGCACACGAGCGTCGACGGCCGCGTCGCCGTCGTCCACAACGGGATCATCGACAACGCCTCGGCCCTGCGTGCGGAGCTGGGGGACCAGGGCATCGAGCTGGCCTCCGACACCGACACGGAGGTGCTCGCCCACCTGATCGGCCGCTCCACCGCGTCGACCCTGGAGGCCCGGGTCGCCGAGGCGTTGAGCCGGATCGACGGCACCTACGGCATCGCCGTGACGCACGCCGACTTCCCCGACCGCATCGTCGTGGCGCGCAACGGCAGCCCGCTGCTCATCGGCGTCGGCGACCACGAGATGCACGTCGCCTCCGACCTGGCCGCGTTGATCCGCTACACCACGACGGTGGCCCACCTCGAGGACGGCGAGATGGCCACGGTCACCGCCGGCGGTTTCAAGACATACCGCCTCGACGCATCCGGCCTGTCCGCCACGAACCGCAGCGCCAACGAGGTCGACATCGACCCCGAGTCCTACGAGGCCGGCGACCACGACTCCTTCATGCACAAGGAGATGCTCGAGCAGCCCGCCCGCGCGGAGGCCGTGCTCCGGGGCCGGATGGACGAGCGCTTCGGGACCGGCCACCTCGGCGGCCTCAACATGGACGCCCGCCAGCTGCGCGCGATCCGGCGGGTCAAGATCCTCGGGTGCGGGTCGGCGTACTACGTCGGCCAGATGGGCGCGGCCCTCATCGAGGAGCTGGCGCGGATCCCTGCCGACGCCGAGGCGGCCAGCGAGTTCCGCTACCGCAACCCGATCATCGAGCCGGACACCCTCTACGTCGTCGTCAGCCAGTCGGGCGAGACCATCGACTCGTTGCTCGCCGTCCAGGAGGTACGACGCAAGGGCGGCCGCGTGATCGGTCTGGTCAACGTCGTCGGCTCGGCCATCGCCCGTGAGGTCGACGGCGGCATCTACCTGCACGCCGGGCCGGAGGTGGCCGTCGCGTCGACGAAGGCGCTCACCAACATGTACCTCGCGTTCGCCCTGCTCGCCGTCCAGCTCGGGCGGGTGCGCGACCTTTCGATCTCCGACGGCCAGCGCCTGATCGCCGCGCTGAAGGCCATCCCCGGCCAGATCGAGGAGATCCTCGCGAGCGAGGACCAGCTGGCGAAGGTGGCCCACTCGCTGGCGCGGGCCGAGAGCCTGTTCTTCATCGGCCGGGTGCGCGGCTTCCCGGTCGCCCGCGAGGGCGCCCAGAAGTTCAAGGAGATCAGCTACCGGCACGCGGAGGCGTACCAGACCAGCGAGCTCAAGCACGGTCCGCTGGCGCTCATCTCCC
>NZ_JBMCZA010000195.1:67749-68689 GCF_048654705.1 Nocardioides sp. CPCC 206348 | reverse complement strand
CAGAAGTTCAAGGAGATCAGCTACCGGCACGCGGAGGCCTACCAGACCAGCGAGCTCAAGCACGGTCCGCTGGCACTCATCTCGACGTCCCTGCCGACGGTCGCGATCGTGCCCGACGACGAGCTCGTCGAGCGCAACGTCGCTGCCCTGCACGAGATCAATGCCCGCGGTGGCCCGCTCACGGTGGTCACCCACGCCAGCGTGGACCTCGGTGACCTGTCGGGCGTGGTCGAGCGGATCGACGTACCGCGCAGCGAGCGCGAGCTGGACCCGATCCTGTTGACGATCCCGCTGCAGCTGCTGTCGTACCACGCAGCGCTGGAGCTGGGTCACGACATCGACAAGCCCCGCAACCTGGCGAAGTCCGTCACTGTCGAGTGATGAGGAGCGAGACCAGGACCGGATGGTGGTCCGAGGGCAGCGGCGCGAGGTAGCGGGAGCCGTCCATCCGGTAGTCGACCTCCCAGGTGGCCACGTGCGTGCGGGCCGGCGCGAACACCCGATCGATGTGGTTGCCCCACCTCCACGACGTGCGGGGCGTCGTGCTCGTCCCGCAGGCGGAGTTGCGGTACGGCCGGGACAGGTAGCGAGCCGCCTGGTCGTAGGCGTCGTCCTGGCCGTCGGAGTGCATCCGGTTCAGCGGGGTGTCCCTGGCGCGGCTGCGGGTCGAGTTGAAGTCGCCGGCATAGACGATGGGCGAGTCGGGGAAGGTCGCCTTGACCGTGTCCGCCAACAGGTCGGTCTCGAGGCCTCGTCGCGTGTCGCCCGCTGTGTCGTCGCCGTTCCAGAGGTGCGCGCTGACCACGACGACCTTTTGCTGGGAGGCCTTGTCGCGCACCTTCACCCAGCACGCGCCGTGGACGGGGTCGTCGTACTGTGTGAAGAGAAGACCGCCAGCGGTGCCCGGCACGACCTCGTACGTGGCGTCGCGGACGAACAC
>NZ_JBMCZA010000195.1:66911-67739 GCF_048654705.1 Nocardioides sp. CPCC 206348 | reverse complement strand
TTCACCCAGCACGCGCCGTGGACGGGGTCGTCGTACTGCGCGAAGAGAAGACCGCCGGCGGTGCCCGGCACGACCTCGTACGTGGCGTAGCGGACGAACAGGGACTGCAGGTCGTGGGACGGGTGGCCGGTGCCGTCACCGGTCTGGCAACCGCGGGTGAAGGTGCCGTCGAGCGCGCTGGTCAGGTAGGGCGTGGCCAGGTTGCCCTCCTGGATGGCGACGATGTCGGCACGTCGGCCGTTGGCGCCGATGTTCATCTGGAGGACCCTGTCGCGCACCCGGGGGCCGCGGGCGCTCCACGCGCCCAGCGTGCTGGTGCAGGCGCTGCTGCAGGTGTTGTAGGTCGCGATCGCCATCGGGATCGGGCTCGGCGGCACTGGCCGGTTCGCTCGAACCGTGACCTTGCAATGGAGGCCTCCGCGATGGCCGAAGCCACTGCGGTTGCGAGCGCGGATCTGGAAGCAGTACGTCGACCCGGGGCGGAGTCCGGTGGCAACGCCCCTCTGGACGCTGCTGCTGGTCCCGCGGACCGTCACGGTCCGCTTGGTGCTCGAGCCCTGGACCTCGGTGCTCGAGATCGCCCCGGACGAGAGGGCGAGCTCGATCTGGTACGACGTCGCGCCGCGCACGCGCGGCCACTGCACCTCGACGGCCACCGACGGTCCCCGGTTGAGGATCTGCGCGTTCACCCACGAGATGCCGGCCCGGCCCGGCCTGGCAGCGAGGGCGGGAGCAGCGCTCAGGCCGACCAGTGGCAGAGCACAGAGGAGCGCAACGAGGGCACCCGCCCAGCGATGTGTCCGGTGGGTTCGCCTGCCGATCGTGGTG
>NZ_JBMCZA010000195.1:61224-66901 GCF_048654705.1 Nocardioides sp. CPCC 206348 | reverse complement strand
GCGAGGGCGGGAGCAGCGCTCAGGCCGACCAGTGGCAGGGCACAGACGAGCGCAACGAGGGCACCCGCCCAGCGATGTGTCCCGTGGGTTCGCCTGCCGATCGTGGTCCGCATCGAGTCCTTCTCCCTGCCTCTCCCTGCCAGTCGGCGCCGGGGATGGCGACCTGAGAATTCCGGCCGCCGGGGGCGCCGCCGGGGAGGGTGACCCATCGCACCGCGCTGACGATCGCCCGTGATAAGCCTCACGGCCCTAGGCTGAGGGGGTGAGTGAGCCCGCAGAGCACGAGACCGCCACGTTTGCCGACCTCGGTCTCGGCGAGCGGATCCTGAAGTCCTTGTCGGACGTCGGCTATGAATCGCCGTCCGCCATCCAGGCGCAGACCATCCCGCACCTCCTCGCAGGTCGCGACGTGATGGGCCTGGCGCAGACCGGAACCGGCAAGACGGCGGCCTTCGCGCTGCCGATCCTGGACCGCCTCGACCTGAGCCAGAAGACCCCCCAGGCGCTGATCCTGGCCCCGACCCGTGAGCTCGCGCTCCAGGTCTGCGAGGCCTTCGAGAAGTACGCCGCCACCATGCGCGGCGTCCACGTCCTCCCCGTGTACGGCGGCCAGGGCTACGGCACGCAGCTGTCCGCGCTCCGCCGTGGCGTCCACATCGTCGTCGGCACCCCCGGCCGGATCATGGACCACCTCGAGAAGGGCACGCTCGACCTCACGCAGCTGCGCTTCCTGGTCCTCGACGAGGCCGACGAGATGCTCAACATGGGCTTCGCCGAGGACGTCGAGACGATCCTCGCCGACACCCCGGACACCAAGCAGGTCGCCCTGTTCTCCGCGACCATGCCGAAGACCATCAAGTCGCTGTCGGCGAAGTACCTCAACGACCCGGTCTCCATCTCGATCGAGCGCAAGACCCGCACGGCCGAGAACATCACCCAGCGCTACCTGATCGTCAGCTACCCGCAGAAGGTCGACGCCCTCACCCGCATCCTCGAGGTCGAGAACTTCGAGGGGATGATCGTCTTCGTCCGCACCAAGAGCGAGACCGAGCTCCTCGCCGAGAAGCTGCGCGCCCGGGGCTACAGCGCCGCCGCGATCAGCGGTGACGTCCAGCAGGCCCAGCGCGAGCGGACCGTCAACCAGCTCAAGAGCGGCAAGCTCGACATCCTCGTCGCCACCGACGTCGCGGCCCGCGGCCTCGACGTCGAGCGGATCAGCCACGTCGTCAACTACGACATCCCGACCGACACCGAGGCCTACGTGCACCGGATCGGCCGCACCGGCCGCGCCGGCCGCAGCGGAGACGCGATCTCGTTCGTCACCCCGCGCGAGCGCTACCTGCTCAAGCACATCGAGAAGGCGACCCGGTCGACCCTCGAGCAGATGCAGCTCCCCACGGTCGAGGCCGTGAACGTGACCCGTCTGGCCCGTTTCGACGACCAGATCACCGCCGCCCTCGAGTCGCCGAGCATCTCGTTCTTCCGCGACGTCGTCAGCCACTACATCCGCGAGCACGACGTCCCCGAGGTCGACGTGGCCGCCGCCCTGGCGATCGCGATGCAGGGCGACACCCCGCTGCTGCTCGACCCGGCCGCCGAACGCACCGTGCGCGCCAAGTCGTTCGACCGCCCCGACAGCTCTGACCGCGGCGATCACCGCAAGCGCGATGGCTACGGCTCCGACCGTGGCGGCTCGCGTGGAGACCGCCCGCGCCCCGACCGGAGCGACCGTCCGCCGGCGGCCGGCCTGGCGGCGTACAAGATCCAGGTGGGCAAGCGCCACAAGGTGGAGCCGCGCCAGATCGTCGGCGCGCTCGCCAACGAGGGAGGCCTCGACCGTCGGGACTTCGGCCGGATCACCATCCGCCCGGACTACTCCGTCGTCGAGCTGCCCAAGGACCTCTCCGCCGAGACGTGGGCGAAGCTCAAGACCACGCGGATCAGCGGCAAGCTGATCGAGCTGCAGGTCGACCAGGGTCCGCCGAAGCGCTGATCGGTCTGGCTGTGGAGCAATGGTCGCGTCGCGCGAGGGCAACCGCCCTCGTTGCGGTCGCGACCACTGCTGTCTCGTGGGCCGCAGGGTGCGCGGCCACGACGGCCGAACCCGAGGCCGTGGCGTCGCCGAGCGTCGCGGGTACGACGACCACGGCACCCGCCGCGACGCCGACCTCCCCGGCCTCGCCGTCCGCACCGGCCACGTCGGCGGTCCCGGCGAAGGCGGGTGGCGCCCGCGCCGACGTACCGCTGGTCGAGATCATGGCCCAGCTGGCCCGCCGGGCCGAGCGGATCGCGAAGAAGCTGCCCAAGGTCGTCATCCCCACCGACGTCGACCGCGGCAGCAACCGGGCGCTCGGCTACCAGCTGATGATCGAGTTCGGCTTCCCTGAGGACCAGTGGCCCTACCTCGACGCGCTGTGGCACCGCGAGTCCGGCTGGAACCAGTTCGCCGACAACCCCACCTCCAGTGCCTACGGCATCCCGCAGTCCCTGCCCGGCACCAAGATGGCCGTCGTCGGCGCGGACTGGCAGACCAACCCGGAGACCCAGATCCGCTGGGGCCTGGCCTACATCGCCGCGCGCTACGGGAACGCCCAGCGGGCGTGGGCCCACTCGGAACGCGTGGGTTGGTACTAGGCCGTTTCGGATGAGCCCTGGTGGACGTCGAGGTGGAGCGCTCGCGCGATCAGGTCGACGAGCGGGCCGAGCAGCACGATGACGGCGAGCGTGCCGACGCCGACGGTGGCGCCGAGCAGCCACCCGATCAGCGCGCCGCCACCCTGCACCGCGCTGTAGGTCCACCGGAACGGGACCGGCGGGTCCCACGCGAGTGCCGCGGCCTCGGCCGGCCCGGCGCCGGTCTGGCTGCCGAGGTAGGTCGCGATGCCGATCGCCAGCACCGGGAACGCGACGGCCAGGAACACGATCCGCAGCGCCAGGTCGTCCGGTCGGGAGAGCAGGTCGAGGGCGACGGACACGGTCACGCCGACGAGGAGCACCTGGACCACGGTCCCGACGCCGGGGAACACCTTGCGTGTCGCGGCGAGTGCCACGAACAGCACGCCGATGCCGAGGTTCGCGATCCAGAACTCGACGTCGAGCGCCATCGCGACGCCGTTGACGAGCGTCGAGTAGCCGTCGGAGCCGAGGTCCGCGCGGAGCAGGAAGCCCACGCCGATGCCGAGGACGACGCAACCGCCGAGGAGCAGGCCGTAGCGGCGGAGGAGGGGGGCCACGGCCCCCACCCTGTCAGGTGGCGGGTACGACGGCCGCGAGGTCGGCCATCGCCAGGTCCCGGTCGCACGCCGCGCCCGCGACCAGGCCCGTCGCCGCAGCGGTGAGCACCGAGGCCATCGGCATCGGCAGGTCGCGGTGGTGCGCGAGGTCGCCGGCGGCGTACACGCCCGGACGGCTGGTGGCGCCCATGATGTCGACGTGGATGCCGCCGAGGTCGCCGCTCTCCAGGCCCAGCTGCTCGGCGAAGGGCGCAGCCTGGCGCCAGGTCGGTGCGACGAACATCCCGCCCAGCTCGACGGAGTGCTCGTGGCCGAGCAGCGCGCGCAGCCCGTCGCCCGAAGCCTCGACACCGAGGACCGGACCGGTGTGCACCTCCAGGCGCAGCGCCTTGATCGCGGCCAGCACCTCGGGTTCGGGCTCCGCCCCGTTGGTGAGTACGACGACCTCACTCGCCAGGCGCGACATCAGCTGCGCGAGCATCGGGATGTGCGGGCCGGCGCCGAGCAGGCCGACGCGGCCGTCGGCGAGCTCGTAGCCGTGGCAGTACGGGCAGTGCGCGACGACGGTGCCGAACAGGTCGGTCAGTCCGGGGACGGCGGGCAGCTCGTCGGCGAGACCGGTGGCGAGCAGCACCCGACGAGCGGTCACGTCAGGCGCGTCATCGACCGAGACCACGAACGCGTCGGGCTCGCCGCTGATCTCCGTCACGGCCTGCTCCACGAACGAGACCGTGTCGTAGCGCTCGATGTCCTTGCGGGCCGCGAGGCGCAGCTCGGCGGGCGGGGCGCCGTCGTGGCCGAGGAAGTTCTGCATGTGCTCGGCCGGGTCGTTGCGGAACCGGTCGGTGCTGAACACCACCACCGAGCGCCGCATCCGGCCGAGGGTCAGGGCGGCCTGGAGGCCGGCGGAGCCGGCGCCGATGACCGCGACGTCGTACTGCTCTGTCTTCTGTGATTGCTTCATGGCCTCATCGTGTGAGTTCATGTTCACATGAAGTCAAGCCCGCAGGACGTGCGCTGGTCGATCGGTGATCTCGCGAGCCGGTTCGAGCTCGAGACGCACGTGCTGCGGCACTGGGAGGACAAGGGCCTGCTGCATCCGGCGCGCGACTCCGCGGGCCGGCGGTACTACGGCGAGGACGACGCCTACCGGGTCGCCGCGATCATCGCGAGCAAGGAGTCGGGGATGAGCCTCGACCAGATCCGCACCCTGGTCGACGCGTCGGCGGACGGCCGTCGGCAGGCGCTGAAGCAGCATCTCGTCGAGCTCGACCGGCGTGAGGCCGAGCTCGCCCGGTCGCGTCACATGACCGAGCACGCGCTCGAGTGCCGGGCCCACGACATCACCACCTGCCCGTCCTTCCAGTCGCACGTCGCCGACATCGTCGAGGGCACCCGTCGCGGTCTGCCGTGGGTGAACGGGCACGGCACCCACTCTTCATGAAGGAGGGGAGTGACCGGACGGCCCTCCTCGTGTTCTAGTGACCCAGATCACATTCCTCGGCAGAAGGTGTCGCTCCATGTCCCGGTCACTGCGTCTCGTCCTCTCCTCCCTCAGCGGCCTCGCGGCCGCGCTCGTCACCCTCGTCGGGGTGCCCGCACCGGCCCAGGCCGCCGCGGCGCCGTACGTCGCCCTCGGTGACTCGTACTCCTCCGGCGTCGGCACCCGCAGCTACATCAGCGACGGGACCAGCTGCCAGCGCTCCAACTACGCCTATCCCAAGCTGGTGGCGGCGCAGAAGGGCTACGCGCTGAACTTCAAGGCCTGCTCGGGGGCCACGACGAGCACGGTCACCAACAGCCAGCTGAGCGCGCTGAACACGGGCACGGAGTACGTCACCATCTCGGTCGGCGGCAACGACGCCGGCTTCAGCAGCGTGCTCACCGAGTGCGCCCAGCCGGGCTGGATGTCCAACTGCGACGGGGCGATCAACACCGCCCAGTCCTTCATCAACAACACGCTGCCCGGACGGCTGAACACCCTCTACGCCTCGATCAAGTCCAAGGCGCCCAACGCCGTGGTGGTCGTCGTGGGCTACCCGCGGATCTTCCAGGGCGAGGACTGCAACGCCGCCACCTGGTTCTCCCCGGCCGAGGAGACGCGGCTGAACGCGACCGCCGACCTGCTCAACGGCAAGCTCTCCGCAGCCGCCAGCGCCAAGGGCTTCAAGTGGGCCAACCCGACGTCGCGGTTCATCGGGCACGCGGTCTGCGACGACGTCGAGTGGCTCAACGGCCTGTCCAACCCGGTGAGCGAGAGCTACCACCCGAACAAGCTGGGCCACTCGTCCGGCTACCAGCCGCTGGTGGCGGGCCTGCTCGTCGGCTGACGGGAACCGCGGTGGGTGCGTGCTGGTAGAACCATCGGCATGCGTCGGATCTCGGTGACCCTCGGCTTCCTCCTGCTCGTGACCGGCGGGCTCACCGCATGCAGCGGCCAGGAG
>NZ_JBMCZA010000195.1:57879-61147 GCF_048654705.1 Nocardioides sp. CPCC 206348 | reverse complement strand
CCGGCAGCGTTCGACGCCGTCGACTTCGGTGACGTGAAGGCGGCCGCCGTGGCGGAGGAGTACGCCGCGATCATCGACGACATGGACGGCATCGCCCCCGCCGTCGAGGTGCAGGAGTTCAGTGCCGACGACGGCAAGGGCACCGCGACGCTCGCGTGGTCCTGGCCCGAGAGCAAGGACGCGGCCTGGACCTACGAGACCGAGGTCGCGCTCGCCGAGGTGGACGACAAGTGGAGAGTCGCCTGGGCGCCGTCGGTCGTCGAGTCGACACTGAAGCCGGGCGACATCCTCGACGCCGTCACCCAGCCGACGGACCGCGGCGACATCCTCGGCGCCGACGACGAGGTCCTGGTGACCGAGCGCCCCGTCATCCGGATCGGCATCGACCGCACCCGCGTGGAGGCAGCCCAGGCTCCCGCCTCCGCCAAGGCACTGGCCGAGCTCGTCGACATCGACGTGGCGCCGTACGTCAAGGCGGTGAAGAACGCCGGCCAGCGGGCCTTCATCGAGGCGATCACCTACCGCGAGGGCGAGGTCCCGGGCGCCGTCCAGACCGGCGTGCGCACCATCGACGGCGCCCACCAGGTCAGCGACGAGGTCGCGCTCGCGCCCACCCGCAGCTTCGCGGCACCGATCCTCGGCCGTGTCGGCCCGGTCACCGGCGAGATGGTCGAGAAGGACCCGGACAAGTACCGCACCGGCGACATTGCCGGCCTCTCCGGCCTGCAGGCGCGGTACGACGACCAGTTCCGCGGCAACCCCGGCCGGATCGTGTACGCCGTCCCCGAGGCCGCCGACGCGAAGAAGCGCACCCTCTACGACCGCGCCGCCACGGCGGGCCGGCCGCTCTCGCTGACCCTCGACGCATCGACCCAGAAGATCGCGGAGAGCGTGCTGGCGGAGGTCGAGGGCGTGACCGCGCTGGTCGCGATCCGGCCCAGTACCGGAGCCATCGTGGCCGCCGCCTCGCCCGAGCAGAACTACGCCGCGTACGGGCAGTTCGCGCCCGGCTCGACGTTCAAGATCGTCACGTCGCTGGCCCTGCTCCGCGCCGGTCTGACGCCCGAGTCGCCGGTGGAGTGCACGCCGACCACGACCGTCAACGGCAAGCGGTTCAAGAACTACTCCGACTACCCGTCCTCGGGGCTCGGCACCATCCCGCTCAGCAAGGCGATCGCGAACTCCTGCAACACCGCGTTGATCAACGCCCGCGCCAAGGTCGACGACGGCGACCTCGCCGCGGCCGCCGCCAGCCTCGGGCTCGGCATCGACCACGACCTCGGCTTCCCCGCGTTCTTCGGCGAGGTGCCCGAGCCCGCCAGCGACACCGAGGCTGCCGCCGATCTGATCGGACAGGGCAAGGTGCTCGCCTCGCCCATGGCGATGGCCGCGGTGATCGCGAGCGTGCAGGCAGGAAGGACCGTCGTACCGCGGCTGCTGGAGCAGGTCGACGTGAGCGTGCCCAAGGAGGCCGCGCCGCTGACCGCCGAGGAAGCCGCGGCGCTGAAGAAGATGCTGCGCGGCGTGGTCACCGACGGCAGCGGCCGCGGCCTCGCGGACGTGCCCGGCGCCCCGGTGATCGCCAAGACCGGCACGGCGGAGTACGCCGACGGCGGCACCATCAGGACCCACGCGTGGATGGTGGCCGCCCAGGGCGACCTCGCCGTCGCCGTGTTCGTGCAGACCGGGGTGTCCGGTTCGCAGACCGCGGGTCCGCTGATCGAGCAGTTCCTCCGCCGCGCCCGGTGAGGCCATGCCACCCGGGACCTTGGTCCCGGGTCGAAATGGTCGATCGGTGGGACCTTGCCCCACGCCCTATGGCGGCCACCAGCCCCGCGCTATCGTGGAGGAAGTCGTACATCGGAGGGAGCACCGATTCCGACAAGAGCCCGTCGTTGACCCCATGCAATGACGGGCTCGCTCCTTTTTCGCCCGGGACTGGCAGGGTGGGGGCATGAGCTTTCGTGAGCGCCTGACCCACCTGCTTCCGGAGGGGCGACGCCAGCTCCTGATCGACGGCGCCTGGACTCCGGCCGGCAACGGTGCCCGGCTCGACGTCATCGACCCGGCCGACGGATCGGTCCTCACCGACGTCGCCGACGGCACCCTGGACGACGCCCGCGCGGCCCTCGATGCGGCGGCCGCCGCTCAGCCGGGCTGGGCCGCCACGGCGCCGCGTGAGCGCGGCGAGATCCTGCGCCGGGCGTTCGGCCTGGTCACGGCCCACGCCGACGACCTCGCGCTCGTGATGAGCCTCGAGATGGGCAAGCCGATCGCCGAGGCCAAGGGCGAGGTCACCTACGGCGCGGAGTTCCTGCGCTGGTTCTCCGAGGAGGCGGTGCGCATCCACGGACGCTGGATGCACAACCCCGCGGGCGGCAGCCGGCTGCTGACCGTGCGCAAGCCGGTCGGTCCCTGCCTGTTCATCACCCCGTGGAACTTCCCGCTCGCCATGGGCACGCGCAAGATCGGGCCGGCCATCGCGGCCGGCTGCACGATGGTGGTCAAGCCGGCCGCGCAGACGCCGCTGACGATGCTGCTGCTCGGTGGGTTGCTGGCCGAAGCAGGCCTGCCTGCGGGGGTCCTGAACATCGTCACGACCGACGACGCGGCCGGGCTCAGCACCACCCTGATGGCCGACCCACGGCTGCGGAAGGTGAGCTTCACCGGCTCGACCCCCGTCGGGAAGCGACTGGTCGAACAGTCCGCCGGACAGCTGCAGCGGGTGTCGATGGAGCTCGGCGGCAACGCCCCGTTCCTCGTCTTCGCCGACGCGGACCTCGACGCAGCCGTCGACGGCGCGATGCTCGCCAAGATGCGCAACATGGGGGAGGCCTGCACGTCGGCCAACCGGTTCCTCGTCGAGGCGTCGGTCGCGGACGAGTTCGCCGCCCGTCTCTCCGAGCGGATGGGAGGACTCCGGGTCGGCCGCGGCCAGGACGTCGGCATCCAGGTCGGGCCGCTCATCGACGAGAAGGCGGTCACGTCGGTCGCCGCGGTCGTGGACGACGCCCTGGCGCGGGGAGCACGAGCGCTCACGGGTGGACAGCGGGTCGACGGTGCCGGGTTCTTCTACCCTCCGACGGTCCTGGTCGACGTACCCGCGGACGCGGACGCGGTCACCACCGAGATCTTCGGCCCGGTCGCGCCGATCACGACCTTCACCACCGAGGACGAGGCGATCACGCTGGCCAACGCGACGGAGTACGGCCTGGCGGCGTACGCCTTCACCCGGGACCTCGCGCGCACCCTGCGGCTGGCCGAGCGC
>NZ_JBMCZA010000195.1:53087-57869 GCF_048654705.1 Nocardioides sp. CPCC 206348 | reverse complement strand
TCGACACGACGTACGTCGCGTTGCCTGCTCCGTAGGTCGCTTGACCTCAAGGATGCTTGAGGTTGTTGTGCGGTCTCGAGACGGTTGCTGCGCAACCTCCTCGACCAACGGGGCGCTGGGTGTGCCGATGAATTCGGTGGCCGATGTCGGTCCTCACGTGCAGACTCGAAGGACCACCATGACTGATCAGATCACCCCCCTCGCACCGCCTCCCGAGGATTCCGGCCTCGAGCCCTCCGGGCGGCGGTTGCCGCGCGCACTGACGCCGTTCCGCCATGCCGCCTACCGACGGCTCGGCACGGCCCTGGTGCTGCAGACGTTCGCGAGCGGGGTGTGGGTGGTCGCGCTGGTCTGGGAGGTCATCCGGATCGACGGTGGCCCCGGGCAGCTCTCGGTGGTGTCGACCGCCGGTGCCGTGGGCGTCCTGCTCCCCGCCCTGCTCGGCGGTGTCGTGGCCGACCGGATCCCGCAGAAGCTGATCCTGCTCGTCGTCGCGGCCGTCGAGCTGGCTGGCATGACCGTCGTCGCGCTGCTGTCGTGGGCCGACCTCACCCAGCTCTGGCACCTCGCGGCCGTGTCGTTCAGCACCGGTGTCGCGATGGCGTTCTACTACCCGGCCTACTCCGCCTGGCTGCCCGCGCTGGTTCCCGAGGAGGACCTGATGGCGGTCAACGGGTTCGAGGGGATGGTCCGCCCGACCGTCGGCCAGGCGATCGGCCCGGGTGTCGCGGGTGTCGTCGTCGGCGCCGCGTCCTCATCGGCGGCGCTCGGCGTCGCGGCGACGTTCAGCCTGATCGGGCTGCTGGCGCTGACCACGGTTCCGCTCACCGCCGTACGACGCGAGATCGCCGCCGACCCGGAGTCGGGCCCGGCAGGCGCGGTGGCGACGGCCTTCGCCGACATCCGCGAGGGCTTCGTCTACATGATGAGGACGCCGTGGCTGCTGGCCACGCTGCTGTTCGCGTCGATCATGATCCTGGTCCTGATGGGGCCGCTCGAGGTGCTGGTCCCGTTCCTCATCAAGGACAAGCTCGATGGCGGTCCGGGTGACCACGCGATCGTGCTGGCCTGCTTCGGTATCGGTGGCGCGGTGGGCTCCATGGCAATGGCCTCGATCCGGATGCCGCGGCGCTACCTCACCTGGATGAACCTGATGTGGGGCCTGGGCTGCCTGCCCTTCCTGCTGATCGGCTTCGCGCAGGACGTGTGGGTGATCGCGGCGTCCGCGTTCGTGATCGGCGCCTTCTTCTCCGCGCCGATGGTGATCTGGGGGACGTTGCTGCAGCGCCGCGTTCCGCCGCACCTGCTGGGCCGCGTCGCCTCGCTCGACTTCTTCGTCTCGGTCAGCCTGATGCCCGTCTCGATGGCGATCGCCGGCCCGGTGGCCGAGCTGATCGGCCTCGAGGCGACGTTCGCGATCGCGGCGATCGTGCCGGGCATCGCGGCGATCGTGGCGGTCACGTGGGCGAAGCTGCCGGCCGACGAGCTGGCGAACCCGCTCAGCGACTGAGGCGGGCCACCGCCGCCGCGACGTGGCGGTGACCGACTGCCTCGTAGCCGGCGACCGTGACCCACGGGGCGAGCGACAGCACGACCAGGCACCAGGTGAGGTCGACCTCGGCGGCAGCCATCAGCACCGGCGCGACCAGCGGGATGATGGTCAAGGCCAGCAGGAGCAGGTGGAACGCGTCGGCCGAGTGCGTGATCGCCGAGTAGAGCAGGTAGTAGCCGATGATCACGATCGCCACCGGCACCACCACGGTCAGCACCGATCCGGTGAGCCCCAGCTTGCTGTGGTGCTCCAGGTAGTACGCCGCGACATGCAGGCCGGCGCCGATGGCGACGATGCCGCCGAACAGCACCATGTGGCCGTAGCCCCAGACGAACGAACGGTCGCGCCGGGCGTGCAGGATCTCGCCGTGGGGTACGCCGAAGTACATCCACCAGATCCCGAACGTCAGCGCGGTGCCGGCGAATGCCAGCAGCGCCACGTCAACGGTGACGCCGCCCTCGGAGAGCGCGGTCAGCGACACCATCGTGCCGATCATCCCCTCGCCGAGGGTGATGATGACCATCAGGCCGTAGCGCTCGGCGACGTGGTGGGCGTGCCAGGGCGTGCCGCCGCGTCGGGTCTCGGCGTACGCCGGGCCGCCGATCTCGATCAGGAACGGGATCACCATGAGCGCGAACGTCGTCCCGACGGGGAGGTCGACAAGGGCGAGCACGCACCAGCACACCTGGGCGGCCAGGATCGAGACGATGTAGGTCCGGCACGCCGGCCCCCGGGATGCGTCGTGCCGGCCGGCCCGCCACCACTGGAACACCATGGCCACGCGCATCACGACGTAGCCCCAGACCATCACGTCGTTGTCGAGGGTGTCGCCGTCGTGGACCGACGTGAACATCGCATGCAGGCCGAGCGCGAAGACGAGGACGCCGACCATCTGCAGCATGGTGGTCAGCCGGTAGATCCAGTCGTCGGTGTCGTACGCCGAGGCGAACCAGGTGAAGTTGATCCAGGCCCACGAGATGCCGAACGTCGCGAAGCCGAACGCCACGATCCCCGCGCCGATGTGGTCCTGGGACAGGCCGTGCGCGAGCTCGTTGGCGGCCGTGCCGAAGGCGACGACGAAGGTCAGGTCGAACAGCAGCTCCAGCGGTGTCGCCACCCGGTGCGCTTCGTGCGGGTCGCGCCCGGACATGCGTTGCTTGCGGTGTGCCACCGCCGACTCAGCCATGGCGGCGAGTCTAGGCGTCTCGGTACGCCTCGCCTGGCGGCTCGGCTACGCGACGACCATCCGACGGCCCAGCAGGCCGAGCAGTCGTCGCGCCGGTCCGGCGTCCGCGCTGACGGGCACGGGCGGCCCGAACTCGCCATGCTGTTCCAGCGCCACCGCGAGGGCCGTCGGCAACAGGCCCTCGGCGAGCTCGTCGGGGAGTACGGCGTCGTACCCGGTCGTGCGTGCGACGTCCCAGCCGTGGGTCGCGATCTCCAGGGCAGCGAGGCGGGAGATGGTGCCGACCGGCACCGGGCGCCCGCCGACCTCGACGAGGGGCGTGGTGGCCGACGCCCAGGCGCCGAGCAGGCCGCACGCCTTGGACTGCAGGGCCGCGATCTGGTCGCCGACCGGCGCGGGTGCCGCACTGTGCAGGCTGATCACCCCCGTCGCACCCTCCGCGAAGGCATCGAGGGAGTCCTCCATGTGGGCGAGCAGGTCGACCAGTCGCCACTGCGCGCAGGGCGTGCGCAGGCCCAGGTGCGCGGGCGTGATCGTGACGAGGGCGCCCCGCGTGTAGGCGAGTGCGCGCTCGAGCAGCTCCACCCCCGGGTCCGTGGGCACCGGCGGGAGGCCGGGAACCGCGGACATCGCTCAGCCGGCCGGGGCGAGGTCCGGCACGTAGTCGGCCGGCAGTCGTTCGGGGAGCCCGAACCGGGCGAACAGCGCCGTGTCGAAGAAGGCCGTCACGTGCTCGACGCGGAGGTCGTCACCGCTGCCGACCATCTGCAGCACCTGCAGGTGGAACGGCTTGAAGTGACCCTCGGGCTGGCGCATGTAGAGCCCGAACGCCGGCTGGCCGTTGGCGGTCGTGGCCACCATCGGCATGTCGGCGACCCCGCCGGGGCACTTGGTTCCGATCAGCTCGCCGATGTTCTCGGGGCCGCGGTAGTGGTTGAGGAACGGCGGCATGTCCCAGGTGGCGTCGTACGTCAGGAGCTGGACGATGCGGTCGATGTCCTTGCGCCAGAACGCCTCGAGGTAGGCGTCGAGAAGGCCCTTCTGGGCCGCGTCGAGGTCGGCCTCGACCGTCTCGGGAGTCAGGCCGCGTTCGGCGAGCTGGGCGTGCGCGCGCTGCAGTGCGGAGTTCACCGCCGCGGTCGTGGTGTCGAGGGCGGTCGCCGTCTCGGCAGCCGACCAGCGCAGCACGTCGCGCAGGATCAGGACGGCGCGCTGCCGTGCCGGCAGGTGCTGCAGCGCCGCGATGAAGGCGAGGCGGATCGTGTCGCGCTCGGCGACTTCCACCGCAGCGTCCGGGATCGGCTCCAGCCACGGGACCTCGTGGTCCTCGAGCAGCTCGTCGGCAGGAGCGGAGTCCGCCGTACCGAGGCCCGTCGGGAGGGGCCGGCGGGGCTTGCTCTCCAGGTTCGTCAGGCAGACGTTCGTGGCGATCTTGTAGAGCCACGTGCGCACCGACGAGCGGCCCTGGAAGTTCGCCGACGCCTTCCACGCGCGCAGGAACGTCTCCTGCACGAGGTCCTCGGCCTCGTGCACCGACCCGCTCATCCGGTAGCAGTGCGCCATCAGCTCCCGCTGATAACGCCCGGTCAGGGTGTCGAAGTCAGCGAGCTCCTCGCTGCCTGCCACTGCCGTCTCGATCTCGGTCACCGTCGCGCTTCCCATCGCTACCCCTGTGTGTCGCCAGTGTGCCTGACGGGTTGACCGGGGTCGACCGGAAAACTCATCGGACCCCGGTGGGTGAGGTGCGAGCGAAGCGAGCCTCGATGCCCCGGATCAGGAAAATGACCAGATCAGCATCTCTGTCGGCACCGCTGCCGTGACGTCGTACGACGGCTGGTCGGTGAGGCTGAACGCGTCGCCCGCCGACAGCGGCTCGGCCAGGGAGAACCGCAGCAGTGCGCCGGTGGTGAGGTAGCCGTGCACCTGGTGGGCGGCCGGGAGCGTGAGGACCTCGCCCGCCTCGAGCCGGACCACGTCGAGGGTCGCCCCGGCGACGCCGACGCCGAGCGGGCCGCCGTCGCCGACGACGCGCACGAGCCCGGCG
>NZ_JBMCZA010000195.1:52601-53049 GCF_048654705.1 Nocardioides sp. CPCC 206348 | reverse complement strand
GCCGCATCGGGGTCGTCCGCGGTCAGCCAGACCTGCACGAAGCGGACCGGTCCGTCGGGGCCGGCGAACTCCGAGTGCCGCACGCCCGCACCCGCGCTCAGCACCCCGCACTCACCGGCGCCCAGCGTCACCGACGCCCCGGTCCCGTCGGTGTGCACCACGGAACCGGAGACGACCCACGTGACGATCTCGAGCGCCTGGTGGGTGTGCTCCTCGAAACCGAGGCCGGGACCGAGCACGTGGTCGTCGTGGCAGACCATCGGCCCGAACGACAGCCGTTCGGGGTCGAAGTGCGGCCCGAACGAGAAGCCGTGCCTGCTCAGGCGTCCGCGCTCGCGCTCGACGAACCTGACCGAACCCCTGCGGATCTCCACGTTCACATGTCAGATTGTGCCGGTGCCCGACGCCGACCTCGCAGCGCGGTTCCCTGCGGGCTTCCGGTTCGGCA
>NZ_JBMCZA010000195.1:52019-52544 GCF_048654705.1 Nocardioides sp. CPCC 206348 | reverse complement strand
ATCGCCTGCGACCACTACCACCGCTTCGGCGAGGACGTCGCGCTGCTGGGGCGGCTCGGGGCGCCGGGCTACCGGTTCAGCATCTCGTGGTCGCGGGTCCAGCCGACCGGTCGCGGCGCGGTCAACACCCAGGGCCTCGACTTCTACGACCGGTTGGTCGACTGCCTGCTCGAGGCGGGCATCGAGCCGATGGCCACGTTGCTCCACGGCGACCTGCCCCAGGGCCTCGAGGACGATGGTGGCTGGCTGAACCGCGAGACGTCGGAGCGCTTCGGCGAGTACGCGGCCATCGTCGGGGCACGCTTCGCCGACCGGGTGAAGGAATGGATCCCGGTCGCGGAGCCGGCGGTCACCGCCTTCCTCGGCTACGGCACCGGCGAGCGGGCGCCCGGCCGTCGCCTGCTCTTCGACGCGCTGCCCGCTGCCCACCACCTGCTGCTCGGCCACGGACGTGCTGCCGGTGCATTGCGGGCCGCCGGCGCCGAACGGATCGGGTGCGCCAACAACCACGCACCGGTGTGGCCC
>NZ_JBMCZA010000195.1:3477-52009 GCF_048654705.1 Nocardioides sp. CPCC 206348 | reverse complement strand
GCATTGCGCGCCGCCGGCGCCGAACGGGTCGGGTGCGCGAACAACCACGCACCGGTGTGGCCTGCCTCGGACGACCCCGCCGACGTGGGCGCGACCAAGCTGTTCGACGCCCTGTGGAACGGACTGTTCCTCGAGGCGATGGTGCTCGGGCGGCATCCCCAGGACATCGGGCCGTTGCTGCAGGAGCTCGTGCTCCCCGGTGACCTGATGGCGATCCGCCAGCCGCTCGACTTCTACGGCGTCAACTACTACTCGCCGCTGCGCGTCGGTGCCGCGTTCGACGAGTCGGGCGACGAGGTCAACGAGTACGACGAGGCCGACGGGGACGACGGGGAGTCGCCCTTCCGCTTCCTCGACATCCTCGGTCGGCCGAAGACCGAGACCGGCTGGGCCGTCGTACCCGAGGCCCTGCAGGAGTGGCTGATCATGACGCGGGCCCGTTACCGGGCAGCGCTGCCGCCGCTGGTCATCACCGAGGCCGGCGCCGCGTACTCCGTGCCGCCCGGGCCGGACGGGACCATCGACGACGCCGAGCGGATCGCGTACCTGACCCGCCACCTCGAGGCCGTGTCCAACGCGATCGTCCAGGGGGTCGACGTCCGTGGTTTCTACGTCTGGTCGCTCCTCGACACCTGGGAGGGCACCGACGGTTTCGTGCCCCGCTACGGCTTCGTCGACGTCGACCACGTGACCCAGGAACGGACCCCCAAGCGGTCCTTCGGCTGGTACGCCGATTTGGTGGCTGCTCACCGAAAGCTCCGCCCCTGAGACGACCTGTCCGATCGGCTGACGCCCACCCGTGGACGTGGGAAAGTGACGCTCATGGCGGACCGGGAGAGGGACCTGGCCGACCGGCTCCCGAAGGACTTCGTCTTCGGCACCAGCACGGCGGCCTATCAGATCGAGGGCGCCGTCCACGAGGGCGGGCGCGGCCGATCGGTGTGGGACACGTTCGCTGCCGAGCCCGGCCGGATCGTGGACGGCTCCACCGGTGCGGAAGCCTGCGACCACTACCACCGTTTCCCCGAGGACATCGCCCTCATGAAGGAGCTCGGTGCCCCGGGGTACCGCTTCTCCGTCGCCTGGCCGCGCATCCAGCCGACCGGTAGCGGGCCCGCCAATGCTGCGGGCCTGGACTTCTACGACCGCCTGGTCGACGGGCTGCTCGAGGCCGGCATCCGGCCGATGGCGACGCTGTTCCACTGGGACCTTCCGCAGGCGCTGGAGGACGACGGCGGCTGGCTCAACCGCGCCACGATCGACCGCTTCGCCGACTACGCCTCGATCGTCGGCGAGCGCCTCGGCGACCGGGTCGCCGACTGGGTGCCCGTCAACGAGCCGAACGTCGTCACCCTGATGGGGTACGGCGTCGGGATCCATGCGCCGGGCAAGGAGCTGATGTTCGACGCGATGGGCGTCGGCCACCACCTGCTGGTCGCGCACGGGCGCGCCGCCATCGCCCTGCGGGCGACCGGCGCGACGAGTGTCGGCTGTGCCAACAACCATGCGCCGATCTGGCCGGCGAGCGACGACCCGGCCGACGTCGGCGCCGCCAAGATCTTCGACCTGATCTGGAACGGGCACTACCTCGAGGGCATGCTGCTCGGCCGGTACTCCGACGACCTGATGATGCTGTGCGAGGAGTACGTGCGTGACGGCGACTTCGCGACCATGCGCCAGCCGCTCGACTTCTACGGCATCAACTACTACAACCCGATGCGGATCGGTGCGGCCGCCGAGGACGCGGACCTCCCGTTCGACTTCCGCGAGGTGCTCGGGTACCCCGTCACCGACTTCGGCTGGCCGGTCGTGCCGGACGCACTGCGCGAGTGGCTGATCATGTTCCGGGCACGGCTCCGCGCCGCCGTACCACCGATCGTGATCACGGAGTCGGGGTGCGCCTACAACATGGGCCCCGACGACCAGGGCGTGATCGACGACCAGCTGCGCATCGACTACCACCAGGCCCACCTCACCGCCGTCGCCGAGGCGGCGGAGCGCGGGGTCGACGTGCGCGGCTACTACGCCTGGTCGACCATCGACAACTTCGAATGGGCAGAGGGCTACACCAAGCGGTTCGGCTTCGTGCACGTCGACTACGAGACCCAGGTGCGCACCCCCAAGCGGTCCTTCAGTTGGTACGCCGACCTGGTGGCCCGGCACGCACAGCGGACCTGACCGGCACCGGGCGCGGCTCAGACGCGTTGCTGCAACCCGTCCCGGACTGCCGCCAGGTGCTCCTGCGCAGCGGCCGCTGCCGTCACTCCGCGGGCCTTGTCCGCCTGGAGCGTCTCGGCCGCGATCACGATGCTGCGCTCCGTGGACCGGAGGCTCCGCTCCTGCTCCTCGGCGAGCTCGGTCCGCTCGCGGTGGGCGGCGAACAGGGTGCCCGCGCCGCCGAGGATCCCGGCGATGGCCAGAACCAGCCAGCCCTGTGCCACGAACGTCAATCCGGCGAAGACCATGCCCACCACGATCAGGCCTGCCCCGATCGGTACCAGGAGCTTGTTGACCGGGTTGCGGGTCGCGACACCCGAGAGGACGCTCGACTGCCATTCTGCGGTGGCTCCCGTGGTGTCGACCGTGACGATCCCGCCGACGACCTTGAGCGCGCGGGTGTCCTCGACCGGTACGGCTGCCTGGCGACCGAGGTGGTCGGCGAGGGGGAGCAGGGTCGGGGCGAGGACCTGGCACGCGACGGCGAAGCGCGGCGAGTCGGCGTCCTCCAGGTCGGACAGGAGCAGGGCGAGGACGTCGCCCACCGGGGAGGACCAGTCCGCAGCCATGGTCGCGGTGCGTTCGTCGAGGAATCCGAGGTCGACACGCACGGTCGCCATCCGGTCGAGGATGTCGCCCTCGGCTGGTGACCCTTCGTCGACGAGCGAGCGCAGGCAGTCGGCCAGCGGATCCTCCGATGTGTGGACGGGCGGCGGGTCCGTGTCGGCCGAGCGGTCGGCCGAGCGGTCGGCGTGCAGGACCGCGGCGATCGTCGGGTCGTGGGACACGTCGGCGCGCGCGCCGGAGGCCAGCACCCGTCGCAGGGCATTCAGCTGGGCAGCGGCCTGCTCGCCGTGCAACGCGTCCCGGTCGGTGCCGGTCTTGTCCCGCAGCCACGCCGCCACCTGCTCGGCAGCGTCGCCGTCGGCGGCGACCAGGTTCGTCAGCGCAGACACGAGCTCGGCAACGGCGTCGGTGTGGGTGGGCGCGAGCCGCCCGTCGGCGATCGCGAGCCAGACCTCGCGCTGGGCGACCGAGACGGAGGGCTGGTCGGGCAGGATCCGCTCGAGCGGGCTCGTCGCCCAGCGCGGGTCACGGGTCTGCGCGCTCAGGAGGCTCAGGAACAGGGCGGTGCGCTGGGGGTCGCGGTGCCCGGCCTCGGTCAGCAGTGCTTCGCCGCCGGCGTCCCCGCGGGCGATCGCCGCCACGCCCCGCGCTGCGGCCGCGAGCCAGTATCCGGGCACGTCGGCCGGGTCGACCGCGCCCCGCAGGGCAGCGCCTCCGGTCACGACCACGGTCGACACGACCTCGCGCGCGTAGCGGCGGCAGCCGGCCGCGTCGGCGTACTGGCCCAGCTCGGCCCGGATGTCCTCGTGCTCGACCAGGGCCACCAGGGCGCGCGTGAGCCGGTCGATCTGTCCCTGCAGGTTGCCCTGCTGGGTGCGCATCTGTTCGACGAGGCGGTTGCGGGCGCGGCGTTCGGCGGCGAGTTGTTCCTCGGCGGCGTCGATCCGCTTGTTCTGCTGCCAGTCGGCCCAGTAGTTGTTGCTCACCGGGGTGATGTGCCCGCACCCGCGTGACGCAAACGCCGGTGGGTCGCGCCGGCACCGGGCGCTAGCCTGCCGGTCATGCGCGCCATCCAGGTCATCACCACCACGGGTCCCGCCGACGTCACCGTCCGCGAGGTCGCCGAGCCCACGCCCGGTCCGGACGACGTCCTCGTCGAGGTGCACACGGTCGGGGTGTCGTTCCCGGACCTGCTGCTGAGCCGCGGCGAGTACCAGCTGCGCCCCGAACCGCCCTTCTCCCTCGGTGTCGACTACGCCGGAGTCGTGGTCTCCGGGCCCGGCTTCGAACCGGGCCAGCGCGTCGTCGGCGTCGGAGGGTACGGCGGCGCGGCGGAGCTCGTGGCCGGACCGCGTGAGGCGACGTTCGCGCTCCCTGACGGCGTCAGCTTCGAGGAGGCCGTCGCACTGCCGATGAACTACCTCACCGCCCTGTTCGCACTCGACGAGCGCGGTGGCCTGAAGGCAGGCGAGACGGTGCTCGTGCACGGCGCTGCCGGTGGCGTGGGCACGGCCACGATCCAGGTGGCCCGGGCTCTGGGTGCCCGCACCATCGCGGTGGTCAGCACCGAGGAGAAGGCAGCGTTCGCGCGGGCCGCCGGTGCCGACGAGACCGTTCTCGTCGAGGGTTTCCGGGACGCCGTACACACCCTCACGGAGGGCAAGGGAGTCGACGTCGTGCTCGACGTCGTCGGCGGCTCGCTGTTCACCGACTCGCTGCGCTCCCTCGCCCCGCAGGGCCGGGTCCTCGTGGTGGGCTTCGCCGCCGGCGAGGGCATCCCCGAGGTGAAGGTCAACCGGCTGCTGCTCAACAACGTCGACGTGCGCGGTGTCGGCTGGGGCGCCTACGCGTTCTTCAAGCCGGGCTACCTGCAGCAGCAGTGGACCCAGCTCGTGCCGATGATCGAGTCAGGCGTGGTGAAGCCGCCCATCGGCAAGGTCTACGCGATCGACGAGTTCGGCCAGGCCCTCGTCGACATGGACGCCCGCGCGACGCTCGGGAAGTCCGTCGTGCGCCTGCGCTGACCTGCTGGCTGTCCGACCGGCGCTCGCTCAGCGTCGACCCAGGTCGATGGTCCACCAACGGGTGCCGTCACTGCTGAGGGCGTACCCGGCACCGACCGCGCGGAACCGGCAGTCGAGCAGCAGCGCGCGGTGGGCCGAGCTGTTCATCCACCGCGTCACGGCCCCTGATGCCGTCGTCGGTCCGACCGCGAGCACCTCGCCGAGCAGCTTGGCGTTGGTGTAGCCCGCGGTCGCCACTCGCGTCCGCAGCGTGGCCTCGCCCGGCAGCTGGTGCGACAGTCGCCGGGCACGTGCCATCAGCGCGTCGTGCCGGCCCGAGGCGGTCTGCAGCGAGGAGCGGACCAGCAGGGCGACGCAGCCCCTGCGGGCTCGTGCCCGGTTGATGAGCGTGACGACGTCACGCTCCATCAGGTCGGCGGTGCTGGCGCGGGCCGGTCCGGGAACGACGAACGCCGCTCCCGTGGGAGCGGCGCTGACGGACGGTCCGACCAGCAGTCCCGCGAGGACGGCCGCCGTACCGATCAAGGTAAAGAGTGGGCGCACGCGCACATCATGGTGGCGCGAGGTGCCCTTTCGGGCAACAACGGTAAAATTCAGCGTCGGCCGAAGTCCTGGGTCCACCACACGCGGCCGCCGTAGGGCACGACGCCGATGCCGATCTCCCGCAGCGTGCAGTCGGTGATGTTGCGGCGGTGCGACGCGCTGTTCCACCACGCCCGGACGACGAGGCGCGCGGTGCTGTAGCCGGCCGCGATGTTCTCGGCAACCTTGCGCCAACCGGTGTAGCCGGCCAGCGTCACCCGTCGGCCCAGGCGGTACTCGCCGGGCAGCTGGTGCGACATGACCCCGTTGCGGGCCATGACGTACGAGTGCTTGCGGGCGGCCTGGCGCAGGTCGAGGTTGAGCCGCAGCGGCCGGCAGCCGACCGCGGCCCGCTTGATGTTGGTGAGCGTCAGGACGGCGCCCTCGAGCACGGCGTTGACGGTGAAGCGGCCGGCGAGCGGCGCGCTCATGACGCTCGTGGTCGTCGGTGTGGCAGCGGTTGCTGCCGTGGCTCCGGACGTAGAAGTGAAGGCCGCTCCGATGACGACGAGCAGGCCGATGACAATGTTTTTGATCCCCCAGTGACGCATGTGTCAATGGTCACTTCGGGCAGGGGGCGAACACACCGGTGGCGCGTTCGGTCCGCGCTAGTCCTATCGGACTAGCGTTACCCGGCGGACGGCCATCCCTGCGGTATGTCAGGTCGGCCGGGCAAGAGGCGATCGGCGGAGGTCAGCGCCGTCCGAAGTTCTGGGTCCACCACAGCTGGCCGTTCTGCAGGACCACGCCGACACCGAGGTCGCGCAACCGGCAGTTGAGCATGTTGCGGCGGTGGCTGGGGCTCTTCATCCAGGCCCGTACGACGGCGTCCGGACCACTGAATCCGCGGGCGACGTTCTCGGCGACCAGGCGCCACCGGGTGTAGCCGGCGCGGGTGATCCGGGTCGAGAACCTCGGCTCGCCCGGGAGCTGGTGCGACATCACGCCGCGCGTCGCCATGGTCACCGTGTGGCCACGAGCCGACTTGCGCAGCGACAGTGAACTGCGGAGTGCACCGCAGCCGTGGGCGCGACGCTGGCGGTTGGTCAGGGCCAGGACCCGGTCCTCGAGCACTCGCTGGATGAGGCCCGCGGCGACCGCGCCGTGGAGGGGGCCCGGTGTCAGCCGGGCAGTGGCGGCGGCCGTTGGTCCGGGCGAGGCGTCGGCAGGTGCGGCAGCAAGGCTGAGCAGCAGCCCCAGCACGATGCAGGGCACGAGTCCGATCTTCTTCGCCATGAACCCCACATCGGCCCCGCGCCGTCCGGCCTGAGGCTGGTGCGACGAATCAGGACGATGTCCTGCCCGCCCGTCGTTGCGGCGAGGTCCTAGGCTCAGTCCCGTGAGCATCCTTGATGACGCCCGTCCGGGCATGGACCTCGGAACCCGCCCCCAGGACGACCTCTTCGGTCACGTCAACGGGGCCTGGCTGGCGGAGACGGAGATCCCCGCCGACCGGTCGAGCTGGGGACCGTTCGTCCAGCTGGCCGACCAGGCCGAGGAGGACGTGCGCGCGATCATCACCGAGCTCGCCACCGGCGCGCCCGCCAACGAGGACGCCCGCAAGATCGCCGACCTCTACAACTCCTTCATGGCCACCGACCGGGTCGAGGCGGCTGGCCTCGCGCCGGTGCAGCACCTCGTCGACGCCGTCGCCGGCCTGCGCGACGTGCGGGACGTCGCGGCCTTCCTCGGCGAGTTCGAGCGGATCGGCGGCTACGGCCTGTTCGGTTCCTACGTCGACACCGACGACCGCCAGTCGGACCGCTACCTGTTCCACCTGGTCCAGGGCGGCCTCGGCCTGCCGGACGAGTCCTACTACCGCGAGGACAAGTTCGCCGAGATCCGCGAGGCCTACCTCGCCTACCTCGACCGGCTGCTCACCCTCGGCGGCCACGCCGACGCCGCCGGTGCCGCGCAGCGGATCCTCGACCTCGACACCGCGCTGGCCCTGGGCCACTGGGAGCGTTCCGAGACGCGCGACGTCCAGAAGACCTACAACCGGTTGACCGGCGACGAGCTCCGCGCCCTGTGCCCCGCGTTCGACTGGAACGCCTACATCACCAACCTCGGTGGCCAGCTCACCGGCCCGCAGTCGACGATCGCCGAGGTCGTGGTCCGCCAGCCGTCGTACCTCGAGCACCTCTCGAAGGTCCTCGACGAGACCCCGATCGAGACCTGGCGCGACTGGTTCACCTCGCGCGTGCTGCGGTCGGCGGCGCCGTACCTCTCCGACGACTTCGTGCAGACCAACTTCGACTTCTACGGGCGGACCCTGTCCGGCACGCCCGAGCTGCGCGCGCGCTGGAAGCGTGCCGTGTCGTTCGTCGAGGGCGCGATGGGCGAGGCCGTCGGCAAGGAGTACGTCGACCGGCACTTCCCGCCGACGTCGAAGGCGATGATGGACGACCTCGTCGCCAACCTGCTCGCCGCCTACCGCACGTCCATCGGCAAGCTCGACTGGATGACGGAGGAGACCAAGCAGAAGGCGTACGACAAGATCGCGACCTTCCGTCCGAAGATCGGCTACCCGACGAAGTTCCGCGACTACAGCGCGCTGACCGTGGTGGGCGACGACCTGGTCGCCAACGCCCAGGCCTCGGCGGGCTTCGAGACCGACCGCCAGCTCGCGAAGATCGGTGCGCCGGTCGACCGCGACGAGTGGTTCATGCTGCCGCAGACCGTCAACGCGTACTACAACCCCGGCACCAACGAGATCTGCTTCCCGGCCGGCATCCTGCAGAAGCCGTTCTTCAGCCCCGACGCCCTGCCGGCCGAGAACTACGGCGGCATCGGTGCGGTGATCGGCCACGAGATCGGCCACGGTTTCGACGACCAGGGCGCCCAGTACGACGGCGAGGGCAACCTCAACGACTGGTGGACCGCCGACGACAAGGCCGCGTTCGAGGTGAAGTCGAAGGCGCTCATCGAGCAGTACGACGCCTTCTCCCCGCGCAACCTGCCCGACGAGAAGGTCAACGGCGCGCTCACGGTCGGCGAGAACATCGGCGACCTCGGTGGCCTGACCATCGCGCACACCGCTTTCCTGATCGCGGCCGAGGCCGCCGGCACCGAGGCGACGCTGGAGGACCGCAAGACGCTGTTCTTCAACTGGGCCTACGTGTGGCGCACCAAGCGCCGCATCGAGCAGGAGACGCAGTACCTCACCATCGACCCGCACAGCCCGCCGGAGTTCCGCGCCAACATCGTGCGCAACCTCGATGAGTTCCACGAGGTCTTCGCGACCACGCCGGGTGACGGGCTGTGGCTGGACCCCGAGGCGCGCGTCCGGATCTGGTGACCGGCGAGGACCACGGCCCGGTGGGACGTTCGGAGAGGTGGCCTCGCTACCTCCGGCCCGGCCCGGACGAGGTGCTGGACGAGCATCTCGACGGGGATGGCCTGCCGCTGCCGGTCGAGGGCGAGATCGACCCGGTTGCCGAAGAGGCCGCGCGTCGCGGGGAGGAGCGACGTACGCGGAGCAAGTGGATCCGGCTGGGCGTCATCCTTGCGGCCGTCTCGGTCTGGGCTGCGGTGGACCGTCCCGGTGGCGAGGACCCTCCCGACCGGCTGCCGGCGGAGCAGCGGTACGAGCCGATCGCGACCGACCAGGGGCTCGCCGACCTCCGGGCAGCCCTGTCGGACGCGACGGGTTCCACACAGGTCCTCATGCTGCGCACGTACGGCGTCGACGAAGCCCAGGTGACGGTGCCGCCCGCCGTGCCGGGTGATCTCGCCGAGCTGTGGCGGTGGGACGGCGACGTCCTGGAGAAGTGGATGGGCGAGGTGGTCCGTGACCGCGTCGCCTTCGACCTGGCCCAGGTGGACGCGGACGTGCTGGTGGCCGTCGACGAGGAGGCTCGACGGCGCAGCCACGGCCGCATCAGCGACAGCCGGATCAGCGTCACGAGGCCGGCGGACGGCGACTCCTGGCTGCAGGCGCACGTCGACGAGGTCGACCACGGCGGCGTGACGCTGTGGTCGGACCTCGACGGCAGGATCGAGTCGGAGCTGGTCAACAAGAGCTGGCGCGACGACTGAGGAGTGCGCGTCGGTCCTGCCCTGCTCCGCTAGCGTCGGCTCGACCTGCCCGGACACTGCACACCCAGGAGTCGCGATGCGCCGCACCCTCACTGCCTCGTTGACGATCCTCGTCATCACGCTGTCGGGCTGTTCGGGTGGGGATGACGAGGACGACGACGGAGTCGAGGTGGCCGGCGCGATCGGCGGAGCCGATTCCACGTGCCCGCTGCCGGTGACCTTCGACCGTGAGCGGGGCTGGGTGCCGGAGCGGATCGTCGACACCGACGACAAGGGCGAGGCGGCCCTGGGCGCCCTCCTGACCCCCGGCCCGTTCCGGGTGGCCTGCGAGCTAGAGTCACCGGTGAACGTCGGCTACCTCCGCGTCTACGTCGGCCCGCAACGGCTGGCGTCGCAGGACCCCGAACGCCTGCTGCGCACCTTTGTCGCGGAGCTCGACGAAGGAGTCGAGCTCACCTTCAGCACCTCCGAGTCGGACGACGGCCTGGCCGTCACCGAGGTCTCCTACGTCGAGGTCCGCGAGGTCCTCGAGGAGCGAGCGAAGCGTCGCGCGTTCCTGGTGGCCGGCAAGGACGGTGTCGTCGTGGTCCACGTCGGTGGCCTCGACGACGAGGAGCACGCGGGCATGCTGCCCACCTTCGAGCTGGCCAAGGAGTCCGTCCGCGTCTCCGGCTGATCGCCGAGGCGCTCGGTGCTCAGGCGGCGTCGACGAGGAGCGTCAGCAGCTTCTCGCTGATCGCGACCAGCTCGGCCTCGCTCATGCCGGTCGCCTGCGACAGGTTCACGGTGTAGACGGAGCCGCCGACGAGCGCCCCGCCGGCCGCCTGGAGGCTGGAACCGCCGCCGAAGGTGCCGGTGGTGACGAACGCCTGCTCGCCGATGCCGTCCAGTGGGTGCGCGGCGGAGTCCTCGAGGGAACCGCCGGCGCCGGAGACGTAGGCGTCGTACCCGCCGTTGCCGGTGTCGACCTCGACCGCGCCCACCGACCCGCTCAGCGCCCGGGGGTCGTCCTGGTCGAACTCGCAGGCGTCGAACGGGCCGGTGCTCAGGTTGACCGCAGCCCCCACAGCTGCGGACACCTGATCGGCTGTGAGGAGGTCACAGAACTTCGGCAGCCCGGCAGGCTCGTCGCCCTCCGGGTCGACGTCGTTCGATTCCACGGCGCTGGTGTTGTCGCCGGTGTCCCCGGAGTCGTTGTTGTCGCCGTCGTCACCGCATCCAGATGCGAGTGCACCGACGACCAACAGGCCGGCAAGCCATGCGCGCTTCATCCTCGTCCCCTCACAGGTCAACGCCCGACTGTCCCGTTTCGCGGCGGCCCTCGGTAGTAGGGGATCGGCGTAATCGCCGGATCG
The DNA here is from genome assembly GCF_048654705.1 of Nocardioides sp. CPCC 206348. Taxonomy (NCBI): domain Bacteria; kingdom Bacillati; phylum Actinomycetota; class Actinomycetes; order Propionibacteriales; family Nocardioidaceae; genus Nocardioides; species Nocardioides sp. CPCC 206348. The sequence goes on along the minus strand of NZ_JBMCZA010000195.1, from coordinate 41,226 downwards.
ACTACGTTGCGTCCATGGATCGGGCCGGCCGGGTGGGCGAGGTGCTCACCCACCTCGCGCACGGCACCGCGTCCGTCGCGGCCACCGAGTGCGCAGCCGCCTGGGACGCGGACCGTGATCCCGTGGCTGCCGCCCTCGCCGCCGTCTGTGGGTTCTGGCAGGGCGACTTCACCGGGGCGACCGCCTGGGCCGGCCGCGCCGCGGAATCGGCCACGGACGACGAGACCCGGGCCCTGGCGCTGGTGGCGGAGGCGCTCGCCGCAGCTGGCGACCCGTGCGCCTGCGCCGAGCCGGCCTGGAGCACGACGAGCGCACTCCTCGCGGCGGCCCCGGATCCGGACTCGGCCTGGTGGACGGCGATCCGGTACCTGCTGGCCGAGTCCGCTCTCGTCGGTGCCCGGCTCGCCGACGCGCAGCGGGTCGTCGCCTCCGGTCCCTTGCCGGGCACGTGGACCGGCCATCCGTTCGCCGCGGTGATGGCGGCGTGCGTCGTACGGACGGCTGCGTTCTCGGGGCAGATCGACCGGGCGACCGCCCTGCTCGAACCGATGCGCGCCGCGGCCGAATCCGGGTCGCGCCTCGAGGGCGTCGTGGAAGCGGTGGCCGGGCTGGTGCTCGGCAACGCGGACGACGCCGGAGGGGTGTCGCGCAGTCGCGAGCTGACGCCCGTCGCGGGAGACCGGGACCGGGACTTCATCGACCGGGGCGTGCTGCTGCTCCTGGCCTTCGGCGCCATCGCGATCGGGGACGTACCGACGGCCGCGCGCCTGGTCTTCCAGGCCGGCGACGACGGCGACCTCGGTGCCTGCACGATCATCGACCGGGCCCTCGGGCTGGAGATGCTCGTCGTCGCTGCCCTTGCCGAGGAGGACCTGCCCGCGGCGGAGACCTGGCTCGCGAGCCTGATGACTCTCGCTGACCATCCCACGGCGGCACCGACCGTCGACCGCGTACGCAGCCGGTACCTGCTCGTCGTCGGTGACGTGGAGGCGGCCGTGGCCGCGGCCACCGCGAGCATCGAGGCCTGCAGCGCGCAGGGCCGGGGAGTCGAGGCAGCCGAGGGCGAGATCGTCCTCGCGCGGGCCCGGATCGCCGGGAACGACATCGCCGGGGCGAGCCGCGACCTGCGCGCCCTGGTCAACGCCGCGGACGCCAGCGGCCACCGCGCCGTACGACGATCGGCCGCCTCGACCCTGCAGCCGGCCCGCCGTCGCCTTCCTCCCGTCGCCGGTGGTGGCTGGAAGGCGTTGTCCGAGCGCGAGCGGGAGATCGCCCGGTGCGTGCTGGACGGCCTCGAGGTCGACCAGATGGCCGCGGCACTGTTCCTCTCACCCGCCACGGTGCGGACCCACGTCTCGCGGGTGCTCTGCGCCTTCGGCGTACCGACCCGGATCGGGCTGTTGGCCGCCGTGGGCGAGGGCCGGGTGGCACCCGCGACCGTCCCGACGCCGCTGTCCCCGCGCCAGTCAGAGGTCGCGCGCCTGGTGGCAGCCGGCGCGACCAACCAGCAGGTGGCCGACGAGCTGGGCATCTCGGTCAAGGGTGTCGAGAAGCACGTCGGCGACATCCTGGAGCGGTGGAACGCCGGGACGCGGTTCGAGGTGGCCCGGATCTGGTGGGGCTCCGGCGCCGGCCAGCGCGGCGCCTGACCCCGGACGAAGGGGGCGGTCGGTCCCGGGGATGAACCACCGCAACCCCCACGACTGCGGCACCCGGAGACGCAACCGGCCCCCTCAACTATCCCGGGTCCGACCAGCGGTAACGATGGGGTTTTGGCGTAATTGGACCGTCGGGCCAGGCCCTCTGGCACGCTGCTCGCCATGGACCGGGGGGCCTTGATGGCGGACGTGCTCGATCACCTGGCTGCGGGCACCGCCGAGGTCGCGATGGAGGGCTGCGTCGCGGCCTGGGAGGCCCATGGAGACCCAGCCGCGCTCGGCCTGGCCGGCCTCGCCGGGTTCTGGCGGGGTGACTTCGCCGATGCGACCGCTCGCGCGGCGGAGGGGTTGGCCGCGGCACGCGATGCCGAGGCCCGGGCGGCGTGTGCCGCTGCGCTGTCGCTCGCGGCCACCGGTGACGTGTTCACCGACCCGGGTGACGCCTGGTCGCTCGCCCGTGACCTGGTCGTCGCGGCTGCGGATCCGGGGTCGCGCTGGTGGTCCTGTGTCCGTTACGTCGTCGCGGAGGCCGCCATGGTCAGTGTGCGCATCGACGACACCGCTGCGGTCCACCGGAGCGGCCCGGCGCCGGCCGCGGCCTGGGCGGGGCATCCGTTCGCTCCGCTGATGGTGATCTGTCAGGTCCGGGAAGCAACCTTCTCCGGCCGCGTGGACGAGGCCCTCGGGTTGCTCGGCCCGATGATGGCCTCGGTGGTTCCGGGCACGCGCGTCGAGAGCGTCATCGGATCGGTCGCGGCACTCGTCCACGGCTTCGCCGGGGACAACGCGGGCGTCGAGGGCTCGCTCCCGGTGGCTCGGCACGTGCCCGAGACGCCCCACGACTACATCGACCGCGGCGCCCTGATGCTGCTGGCCTACGGGGCGATGGCGGTGGGCGACGCGGCCACGGCGGCCGCGATGACCTTCCGGGCCGGGGCCGACGAGGACCTCAGCCGGTGCACGATCATCGACCGCGCCCTCGGCCTGGAGATACTGCTCGTCGCCGCCCTCGAGGAGGGGGACGACGAGGCGGCCGCCGCGTGGCTCGTCGGGCTCAGGCGCCTCGCGGGACACCCGATCGCCGACACCGTGGTGCTGCGCGGAGAGGCCCGGCATGCCCTGGCCACGGGCGCCCCGGAGGCAGCGATCGAGCTGGCGAAGCGCAGCGTCGCGCTGTCGGTGGCTGCTGGTCGGCAGTTCGAGGTGGCCGACGGGGATCTCCTGGTCGCCCGTGCGCAGCTGGCCCTGAGTGACGCGGGAGCCGCCTCGCGCACCCTGCGGAACCTGGTCGTCGAGAGCGACCGCACCGGCCATGCCGCCGTACGGCGCTCCGCGACTGCGGCGCTGGCCGCCTCCGGTCGCCGGCTTCCCCCGATCGCTGGTGGCGGCTGGTCGGTCCTGTCAGCGCGTGAGGCGGAGGTGGCACGGGCGATCCTCGCCGGCCAGGGCGTCGACGAGATAGCCGGCTCGCTGCACCTCTCGCCCGCCACCGTGCGGGTGCACATCTCCCGGGTGTTGTGTGCGTTCGGCGTCGCGACCCGCGTGGGCCTGCTCGCGGTCGTCGGCGCGATCGAAGGTGCCGCGCCACCACCCGTCCCGGCACTGAGCCCTCGCCAAGCCGAGGTGGCAGGCCTCGTCGCCGCTGGTCGCACGAACAAGCAGGTCGCCGAGGAGCTCGGCATCGCCCTCAAGAGCGTGGAGAAGCACGTCGCCGACATCCTGCTCCGCTGGGGCGCCGGCTCGCGGTTCGACGTCGCCCGGATCTGGTGGGGCGCAGGCGCGGGCGAGCGCGGCGCCTGACGGGAAGCGAGCGGCCCCTCAGGCAAGCGCGAAGCGTCTTGCCGCCAGACCAAGGCAAGCGGAGCGAAAGACAACTGCGCGCGCGGCAGCGGGGCGAGAGCCGTTCGACGGCGAGCTTGCTCGCCCTCAGTTTCGGCGAAGACCCGCTCGCGCCAAACAAAAAAGGTGCAGCCGCAAGAGTCTCGGGTCTCCTGCGGCTGCAAACAGAAGACTAGCCGTCGGGTGGGTGGCTGTCTGGGGAATGTCCAGATTCGTCGAGGAAATTGTGTGGTCGGCGGCCGCTGGTAGACACGACTCATGACGTCACCGACCGCGGCCGTGCCCGGGACCGACCCGCGGGAGCGGGCCGAGGAGCACCTGCGCGCGCTGGTGGGGCGCCCCGACGCCACCTTGTACGACGACCAGTGGGCCGCGATCGCGGCCCTGGTCGAGGACCGGCGGCGTGCCCTGGTCGTGCAGCGCACGGGCTGGGGGAAGTCGGCGGTCTACTTCGTCGCGACGCTGCTGCTGCGCGAACGGGGTGCTGGTCCGACGGTGATCATCTCGCCGCTGCTGGCCCTGATGCGCAACCAGATCGCCGCGGCGGAGCGGGCCGGGATCCGGGCGGTCACGGTCAACTCCACCAACGTGGAGCAGTGGGACCAGGTGCACCAGGCGATCCAGGCCGGGGAGATCGACGTACTGCTGGTGAGCCCGGAGCGGCTCAACAACCCGGGTTTCCGCGACGAGGTGCTGCCGCGGCTGGCGGCGACGTGCGGCCTGCTGGTGATCGACGAGGCGCACTGCATCTCCGACTGGGGCCACGACTTCCGCCCCGACTACCGCCGGATCCGCACCCTGCTGCAGGACCTGCCGACCGGCATCCCGGTGCTCGCCACCACCGCGACCGCCAACCAGCGCGTGACCGACGACGTCTCCGAGCAGCTCGGTGAGAAGACCCTGGTGCTGCGCGGCAGTCTCGACCGCGAGTCGCTCCGGCTCGGCGTCGTACGCCTCAAGACCGCCGAGCAGCGACTCGCGTGGCTGGCCGACCACCTCTCCGAGCAGCCCGGCAGCGGGATCGTCTATACGCTGACGGTGGCTGCGACCCAGGAGGTGGCGGACTATCTCCGTTCGCGCGGGCACAACGTGGCGGCGTACTCCGGACAGACCGAACAGACCGAGCGCCTGGCGCTGGAGCAGGCGCTGCTCGACGGCGAGGTGAAGGCGCTGGTCGCGACCAGCGCCCTCGGCATGGGCTTCGACGCGTCGCTGGGCTTCGTGGTCAACCTCGGTGCGCCGAGCAGTCCGGTCGCCTACTACCAGCAGGTCGGCCGTGCCGGTCGTGGCGTGAACCTGCCGCCCGAGGGCGCGTCCGTGGTGTTGCTGCCGGCGATCGAGGACCGCGACATCTGGGCGTACTTCGCCTCGCTGGCCTTCCCGCGGGAGGAGCTCGTGCGCGAGACCCTCGCGGTCCTCGCCGAGTCATCGGGGGAAGGGCGGGCGCTGAGCACCGCCGCCATCGAGCCGCGGGTCGACCTGTCCCGTACCCGGCTGGAGACGATGCTCAAGGTGCTCGACGTCGATGGCGCCGTGCGCCGCGTCCGGGGTGGCTGGGAGTCGACCGGCCGGGAGTGGTCGTACGACGCCGACCGCTACGCCCGGGTCGCCGCTTCCCGGGCTGCCGAGCAGCAGGCGATGCTGGACTACCTCGGCTCGGACGAGTGCCGGATGCGGTTCCTGCGGTCCCAGCTCGACGACCCGGCGGTGCTCGCTGACCCCGCCTGGCGCTGCGGACGTTGCGACAACTGCGGCGGCCTGACCCTGTCGACCGACGTGTCCGAGGCTGCCGTCGAAGAGGCTGCCGATCGGCTGGCCCGTCCGGGTGTTCCGCTCGAGCCGCGCAAGCTGTGGCCCACGGGATTGTCGGCCGTCGGGGTCAGCCTCTCGGGCAAGATCCGCCAGCCCGCCGAGACCGGCCGTGCGATCGCGCGGGCGACCGACCTGGGCCACGGCGCCGCACTGCGGGGCCTGTTCGCGATCGACGCCGAGGACGGCCCGGTCCCCGTCTCGCTGGCTCGCGCCATGGTCGCGATGCTGCAGGACTGGCAGCCCAAGGTCGACGCGATCGTCGTCAGCGAGTCGGAGCGGCGTTCGCAGCTGACCATGGACCTGGCCAGCGGGCTCTCCCGCTTCCTCCAGGTCCCCGTCGTCGGCCGCTGGGCGATCGTCGACCTCTCGGTCGGCCCCGACCGCGGCGCCACGAACTCGGCCCAGCGGGTGGCCGCGGTGTCCCGGCGCTGCGCGCTGCAGCTCGACGACCCCGCCGCGGTGCGCGACGCCCGGGTGCTGCTCGTCGACGACCGCAGCGTGACCGGGTGGTCGCTCACTCTCGGCGCGGCGGCGTTGTACGACGCCGGTGCGGCTGCCGTCGTACCGCTGGTGCTGGGGCTGACGAACTAGCGGTCGCGGGCTGCATGAATACCCGCTTCAGCGGGGATTCCTGCGCTCCCTGGCCGTTGCAACGGCCAGGGAGCGCCAGCAAAGGTCAGGGAGTACGACGGTCGAGGGGCCACGCGCGCCCACCCCTCGACAGAAACTAGAACGCGTTCTACTCTCGCGCCATGAGTGCGCCCCGCTTCGACCGCCCCCTCAGGGTCATCCAGTGGACGACCGGCAACATCGGCCGGCGGTCGGCGCACGCCATCCTGGCCAGGCCCGATTTCGAGCTGGTCGGCGTCTACGCGCACGGCGCGGACAAGGTCGGCAAGGACGCCGCCGAGCTGTGCGGGTGGCCGGAGCCGACGGGTGTGGTCGCCACCAACGACGTTGCCGCCCTCCTCGCCCTGCAGCCCGACGCCTGTTGCTACAACCCGCTGTGGCCTGACGTCGACGAACTGGTCGCGCTCCTCGAGAGCGGGGTGAACGTGTGCACCAGTGCCGCCTGGATCACCGGCGGCAAGCAGTCGCCCGAGGACCGGGCGCGGATCGAGAAGGCGTGCGTCGAGGGCAACGCCACGATCTTCGGCAGCGGTGCGCACCCGGGCATGACCAACGTCATCGCGATGACCCTGAGCGGATCCTGCGAGCGGGTCGACGAGGTCCGGATCACCGAGTCCGTGGACTGCTCGACCTATGAGTCGGCCGAGACGCAGACCGCGATGGGCTTCTCGCAGGACCCGGCGACGCCCGGGCTCGCCGAGAACGTACGCCGCGAGAGCGAGGTGTTCGCCGAGTCCGCCGCGATGATGGCCGACGCCATGGGCGTGACCCTGGACCGGATGACCTTCGACGTCACCTTCACCCCAGCGACCGGTGACTCCGACCTCGGCTTCATGCAGATCCCCGAGGGAACCGTCGCCGGCGTCCTCGGGTACCACCGCGGCTGGGTCGGCGACCGCAACGTCGTGAGCGTCGGCTTCAACTGGACGATGGGCAGCCACGTCGCGCCGCCCAAGCCGCTCGCCCACGGCCACGTGATCCAGGTGTTCGGCGTCCCCAACATGCGTACCGTCCTGCACTGCCTGCCGCCGGAGGGCTGGACCGAGCCCGGGTTCATGGGGCTCGGCATGATCTACACCGCGCTCCCCGTCACCAACGCCGTGCCGTACGTCGTCGCCGCCGAACCCGGCATCGTCACGCTCGCCGACCTGCCGCCGATCACCGGGCGGATGCTGGCCTGATCGTCCGGGGCGCAGCATCCCCCGATCGACGCCTCGCCCCGCCTAGATTGGCGAGCATGAACGACGACGCTCCCACTCCTGGCACGCCGGATCCCGCAGCGGACTCGGGCGACGCGCCGCCGCCTCCGCCGCCGGTGCCGCCCGTCCCTCCGCAGTTCCAGCCCGACAAAACCGTGATGCGTCCGGCCGACCCGCAGCCGGCCGACCCGCAGCCGGCCGACCCGCAGCCCCCCGAGACCGTGATGACGTCACCCGGCGCGCACGGCGGCGCGCACGCCGGCCCGCCCGCTCCCGAGTCGCCCGACGACGGCCTGCTTCCGTTCGGCGCGTTCGAGGGTCCGGAGTCGGCGGTCCAGCCCGGCCCGATCCACCCCGAGTTCCCGACCAAGGCCTCGAAGGCCGGGACCACCGGTGCCCTGATCGCCGTCGGCACCGGCCTGCTCGGCGCGGCCGTCGGCATCTCCGCCCTCCGCAGCCGCGACACGAGCGACGGCGACCTCGACTGGTCGAACTTCGCCGGCGGCCTCGGGGCCACCGCGGTGCTGCTGCTCGTGGCGTTGCTGGGCGCGTTCGTCGCCCGCCGTCGTACCGGCGGACGGGCGCGGGAGGAGGTCGTCACCTGGCCCGGCGTGGTCGGCATCCTCGCGACCGCGGTGGTCCTCAACGTCGGCATCGACAGCGACGAGAACTGGATGGGCTACCTCACGGGTGCCGTGCTCGTGGTGCTCGGGGCCATCGGGTACGTCGCCGCGAGGCGGGCCGCGTTCGTGGTCGTCGCCATCGCGGGTCTCGCGATCATCTACGCCCTGGCCTTCGACGACTTCGTCGCGGACAGCATCGACGGCAACGAGCAGATCACGGGCGCCGTCCTCGTCGCCCTCTTCGTCGTGGTCGTCACGCTGCTCGGCTGGGCGCTCCCGAGCCGGGCGGTCAGTGGGGTCGCCGTCGGCGTCGCCGGCCTGGTCGGCTTCGTCGGGATCATGGCCACGTTCCTGATCGCGCGCCTCCTCGGTTCGGTCTTCGGCGGCATGCTCGGTGGGCCCGCCATGTTCGGCGACGAGGAGTCCTCCGACAGCTTCCAGGTGGTGCCCGAGGAGCTCGGCTTCAAGGAGTCCGACGTCTGGGTCGTCCTCGGCCTGGCTGCCGTGCTCACCCTCCTCTGGGCGCTGGCCGCGGCCATCTCGAACCACGCCGGGTTCTCGATCCTGGCGATCGCCATGCCGACCGTCCTGGTGCCGATGGCCAGCATCGCGCTGGCCGCCGAGCACCCGAGCCAGTGGTCGGGCGCGCTGGCGATTGCGGGCGCCGTACTCCTCCTCGGCGGGGTCGCGCTGGCCCGCCTCCGAGGCAAGAAGGTCGCGAACGCGATGTGACCGTGGGCGCCGCCCTCGTCACGGACGGGGCGGCGCCAGCACGGCCAGGGCGTCCAGCGCCCGGGCCAGTCCGAAGTCCCACGCCAGTGACGGGCTCGAGGCCGCACCCATCGCCTCGCCCGCCGCGGCGCCGACGCTCTGGGCCAGGGGGTAGTCCTCGCCCAGGTAGGCGCCGAGCCGGATGCTCCACTCCGGCCAGTGCTCGGCCATCTCGCCGGCCCGCGGGTCCGGCCGCAATGCCCTGGCCGAGGCGCCGACGAAGTCGAGGACGAAGGTGAGGGCGGCGTCGCAGGTCACCGGCTCGAGTCCGAGCGGCACCAGGGCGGCGAGCTCGTGGTCGTACTTCGCGATGGTCCCGGGGCCGAGCGCCGTCCGGTCGTCGTCGATGTCGTGCAGCCACGGGTGGGCCTGGAGCAGGGCCAGGTTCGCCTCGGCCACCCGTTGGACCCTGCTCCGCCAGCCGAGCCGCCCGTAGGCGGGCCGCTCCATCCGGGCGTACGCCGCGTCGGCCATCAGGACGAGCAGGTCGTCGCGGCCGTTGACGTGCGTGTAGATCGACATGGTCGACACGTCGAGGGCCTCGGCGAGCCGCCGGATCGTGACCGACGCCAGTCCGGAGGCGTCGGCCAGCCGCATCGCGGCCTCCACGACGTCGCCGGTGGAGACCCGCGCCCGCGGACCGCGACTGCCCCCGGTCGGGGCGTCGGGGTGGTCCCGCCAGAGCAGGTCGATCAGTGAACGCGGCAACTTTCCTCCCAGGTGGGGAATCATCCTATGACACTGTACGTTGTACGGCGTACAAGGTTGAGTACACAGAGGAGTTCCTATGCAGGTCACGTCCACCGCCATCTCCCTCAACGTCGCCGACGTCGAGGCCTCGGCCCGCTTCGCCGTCGACCACTTCGGATTCATCGAGGCGATGTCGGCCGACGGGTTCGTCTCCCTCGAGCACCCGTCCGCCGCGATCAACGTGATCTTCCTGCGCACCGGACTGGAGACCTTCCGGCCGCCGGAGGTCGCCGGGTCCGCCGGCCAGGGCCTGCTCCTGGTGTTCGTCGTCGACGACCTCGACGACCAGTTCACCCGGATCTCCGCCGCCGGGGCGCAGGTCGCAACACCGCCCGAGACCGAGCCCTGGGGCGAGCGGTACTGCCAGTTCGTCGACCCGAACGGCCTCGTGTGGCAGCTCGTGCAGTGGATGGTCACGCCGTCGCCCGGAACTGCGTGACCGCCGCCGTCCACGTGTCGGGGCCGGGGATTACTGTCGCTCCGGTGAGCTTCGTTCCCGTCACCGGCCCGGCGACATTCCGGGCCGGCGACCCACCGACGATCGAGTTCACCGACAAGGTCCCCGGTGCCCGCACCATCGCGCTCCCGGTCAACGCCGCTCTGCCCGTGCTCAGTCGGGCGCACACGCGCGACGACGCCCATCCCAGCGTCGCCCTGCTGAGCGGCGCGGCCCTGCTCGCGCTGCGCTTCGTCGCCGCAGGGAAGGTCGCTCCGGCTCCCGAGGGAGCCACCGGGTGGCGGGTGGACGGCCTCGACGAACGCGACCACGACGCCGTACGACGCCTCGCCGAGGCCCGGTCGTACGACGACCTGCCGCCTGCCGACGCCGTCGGACTCGTGCGCCAGGTGCTCGACGCCGTCGCCGACACGATGCCGCGCGCGGCGCCCGCGGTGCGGGTCCGATCGACCTCCGGCGAGACCGCGCCGCGCGAACCGGAGGCCTTTGCCGAGCGGGTGCGGCAACGCCTGGCCGAGCGCACGGCACGCCAGCGGACCGCCAACGCCGAGGCGGGACTGGACGACGACGGACGTCCGCTGCCCGAGCTGGTGCGGATCTCGTTGCGGGTCGAGGCGGCCGAGGAGGAGCTCGTTGCAGGGGCGGTCCGGGTGGTCCTGCAGGTCCACGACGAACGCGATCCGCTGCACGTCGCCGACGCCGCACTGCTGTGGACCACCGGTGCTGCCGAGCACGGCTTCGGTGCCCGGGCGCGGATCCACGCGAGCATCGCGCTCCGGGCGGCGGCCGACGTCTGGCCGACGCTCGACCGGCTGCTCGCCCTGTCGGTGCCCGACCAGCTCACGCTCGATGGCGACGAGATCTCGAGCCTGCTCGAGCACGTCGGGCCGCTGCGCAACGCCCGCGTCGACGTCCACTGGCCGCGCGCCCTCGGCCCCGAGCTGACCGCGCGTGCCGTGCTCGACCGCCGTCCGGGCGCTGCAGAGAAGCGGGGCAAGGCTGAGCGCAACCCCGAGCTGCCCCTGCAGGACAGCCCGTTCTCGACCGAGGGGCTGTTCTCGTTCTCGTGGCAGATCGCCCTGCACGGCGACCCGCTCACCGAGGACGAGATGGCGGAGCTGGCCGCTGCGGCGAGCCCGATCATCAAGCTCCGCGGGGCGTGGACGGTGGTCGACCCGACGACCGCGCAACGTGCCCGCAAGCGGCTGATCCGCAAGGCCACCGGCGCCCAGGCGCTGGCCGCCGCGCTCACCGGCGTCACCGACCTGCCCGCCACCGAGGGCACGGCCACCCAGGATGCCGAGCCCGCGACCGCGCAGGTGATCGTCGGCGCCTCGCTGCTCAAGGTGCGCGAGCAGGTGCTGGCGGCGGCCACCCGCGACCCCCTGGCCGCGCCCGAGGGCCTCGACGCGACCCTGCGTGACTACCAGCGCCACGGGCTGACCTGGCTCGCCGACCTGACCGGCCTGGGCCTGGGCGCCTGCCTCGCCGACGACATGGGCCTCGGCAAGACGATCACCCTGATCTCCCTGCACCTGCACCGCCTCCAGAGCGGCGCCTCCGGCGGCGGCCCGACGCTCGTCGTGTGTCCGGCCAGCCTGCTCGGCAACTGGGAGAGCGAGATCCAGCGGTTTGCGCCCGGCCTGGCCGTACGACGGTTCCACGGGGGAGCGCGGTCCCTGGAGGGCCTGGGGGAGACGGGCGGGTTCGTGCTGACGACGTACGGCACGCTGCGTAGCGACCCGGCGACCCTGGCCGCGATCGACTGGGACCTGGTCGTCGCGGACGAGGCCCAGCACGTGAAGAACTCGCGCACCTCGACCGCCCGCGCACTGCGCCAGGTGCCGAGCCGGGCCCGCGTCGCGCTGACCGGCACGCCCGTCGAGAACGACCTCACCGAGCTCTGGTCGATCCTCGACTGGTGCGTCCCCGGCCTGCTCGGGAGCCGCCAGGCGTTCCGGCGTGTGTGGGCGGCACCGATCGAGTCGGGCGCGGAGCCGACGAAGGCGCGCCAGTTCGCCGACCTGATCGGCCCGTTCCTGCTGCGGCGCCGCAAGTCCGACCCCGGGATCGCGCCGGAGCTGCCGCCGAAGACCGAGACCGACCACCTGCTCGGACTGACCCGCGAGCAGGTCGTCCTCTACGAAGCCTTCGTGAAGGACTCGATGGAGCGGATCGAGCGCGCCGACGAGGAGACCCGCCGTGGGCTGGTGCTCGCCCTGCTCACCGGCCTCAAGCAGATCTGCAACCATCCGGCCCAGTTCCTCAAGCAGGGTGCCGGCGCCCGCCTGGCGGGCCGGTCGGAGAAGTTCGAGCTGCTCGACGAGCTCGTCGCCACGGTCCTCGCCGAGGACGGTGCCGTCCTCATCTTCACGCAGTACGTCGCCATGGCCCGGCTGATCGAGCAGCACCTCACCGCTGCCGGAGTCCCGCACCAGTTCCTCCACGGCGGCACGCCGGTCAGCGCGCGCGAGGCGATGGTCCGCCGGTTCCAGGGCGGTCAGTGGGGGGACGAGCAGGGCGTCCCGGTGTTCCTGCTCTCGCTCAAGGCCGGCGGCACTGGCCTCAACCTCACCCGAGCCGACCACGTCATCCACGTCGACCGCTGGTGGAACCCGGCCGTCGAGGACCAGGCCACCGACCGGGCCTACCGGATCGGCCAGACCAAGCCGGTCCAGGTGCACCGGATGGTCACCCGCGGCACCATCGAGGAGCGCGTCGCGGCCCTGCTCGACCGCAAGCGCCACCTCGCCGACGCCGTGCTCGCCCGCGGCGACGCGGCGCTGACCGAGCTCGACAACGAGGAGCTCCGCGACCTCGTGACCTTGCGGAAGGAGCAGCGCCGCGAGGCCCTGCTGTCCGCCGACGAGCGGGACGACTGATGCGCACGACCTTCGTCCGACAGACGCTGCCCCGGCGCGGGGTGCGGTCGTGGTGGGGCAAGGCGTGGCAGCGGGCTGTCGAGGAGGCTGCCTACTCCGACGCCGAGCTGCGCCCCGGCCGGGCCAGCGCGCGCCGCGGTGACGTCGGCGGCATCAGCGTCGACGCGGGCACCCTGCTGGCCGCGGTCCGGGCCGGCGACGACGCGTGGACGGTCGAGGTCGTCGTACCCACGCTGGAAGCGGGCGCGCGCCGCGCGCTGGTCGACGTGGTGGCGGCGGAGTCCGGCCGGATCGCCGAGCTGCTCGCGGGCAACCTGCCGCACGACTTCGTCGAGCACGTCGAGGAGGTGGGCGTCGAGCTGCTGCCGTACGGCGGCGAGTTCTCCGCGACCTGCACGTGCCCGCACTACCTCGACCCGTGTGCCCACGCGCTGGCGGTGCTGTTGCAGGTCGGGTGGCTCGTCGACGCCGATCCGCTGGTGCTGTTCGCGCTGCGCGGCCTGGATCGCGAGTCCCTGCTGTCCGAGCTGCACGAGCGCGACACCGAGCGCGACGCACGCGACCCCGCACGCGGCGGTTCGGTCGAGGAGCGACCGACGGCCGAGCTCGCCGACGACGTCGAGATCGTGGTGGATGCCGCGATGCGGGCCCAGCGGGCGCTCGAGCTGTTCGAGTCCGGCGAGGACCTGCCCGAAGGCCTCGTCTGAGACCAGCTCACTCAGGCAGCGCGAGGACGCGCAGCTCCGACTGGTAGGCGGCGTACGTCTGGCGCATCTCGTCCGCCGGCCAGTTGCGGGGCAGCAGCTCGGCCGGGAGCAGCGGGTCGCTGGCGAGGTGCCGCACCAGGGCTGCCGCCACTGCCAGCCGCGCTGCCGGAGCGGCGGCCCGGGCCAGCATCCGCAACAGGGTGCGCCCGTCCTTCGCCCAGCCGGTCAGGTCCCACAGGTCTGCGGCGAGGTTCGCCGGGTCGCCGTCGGGTCGAGCGGAGAAGGTGGTGAGGACGACGTCGTCGGCGTACCCGCGCGGTCGGCTCAGGTTGGCCGGGCGCGTCCAGACGCCCTCGCGGACCTCGGAGAGGCGATGCGCGGTCAACAGGTCGCGCAGGGCGGCACGCTCGGGTCCGGAGCGGCCGGACACGACCACGACGGCCATCTCCCACGTGCCGTCCCACTCGATCTCGGCGTCGAGGACGGCCTCGTCCTGGTGCTGCTGGCGCCGGGCCAGTCGCTTGCCGAGGGCGTAGTCGCCGTCGGCCCGACGCAGGTCGCCGGCCGCCACCGCACGGGTCAGCGCGACCCGCACGGTCGAGGCCGGGATGTCGAAGTGTTCGCCCGCGCGGACCAGTGCTGAGGGACTCATCCGGTCCGGGTGCGAGCCGAGCAGCAGGCTGAGCAGCACCGACCGTGCCGACAGGTGCGGCAGCGACGTGGGATCGGGAGGCACGTCGTCACCCTCCCACGGGCCCGTGTCTGTTACAAGTATGGACACAGTTGTTCGTGCGGTTGTAACGTGGACGGCATGACCGATGAGGCCGGCTGGCGCCGCTCCGCGTACGACGGACCCGGGTCGCCCTACCGCGACGCTCCTGCGCCGCGTGAGGACGGGCCGTCGTACCGGACGCTCACCTACGAGGTCGACGGCCGGGTGGCGCGCCTGGTCTTCAATCGCCCCGAGCAGGGCAACTCGATCACCCCGGACACGCCTGTCGAGCTCGCGGACGCCGTCGAGCGCGCCGACCTCGACCCGCGCGTGCACGTGATCGTGCTGAGCGGGCGCGGCAAGGGCTTCTGCGGCGGCTACGACCTGGCCGCCTCGGCCGAGCGGATCCTCGACGGAGGGATGGTGGGCTCGGCCCCGCAGGAAGGCACCGTGCTCGACCCGACCGTCCAGATGCACAACCACGACCCTGCGGGGACGTGGGACCCGATGGTCGACTACGCCATGATGAGCCGCTTCACGCGGGGCTTCGCGAGCCTGCTCCACGCGAACAAGCCGACCGTCGCGAGCATCCACGGCTTCTGCGTGGCGGGCGGCACCGACATCGCGCTGCACTGCGACCAGATCGTGATCGCGGCGGACGCCAAGATCGGTTACCCGCCCACCCGGGTCTGGGGAGTCCCGTCGGCCGGGCTGTGGGCCCACCGCCTCGGCGACCAGCGCGCCAAGCGCCTGCTGTTCACCGGTGACTGCCTCTCCGGTCGTGAAGCCGCGGAGTGGGGCCTCGCCATCGAGGCCCCCGAACCCGAGGACCTCGAGGAACGCACCGAGAACCTGGTCCAGCGGATCGCCGCAATGCCGCTCAACCAGCTGATGATGGTGAAGCTGGCCCTGAACTCCGCACTGCTCGCCCAGGGCGTCGAGAACAGCCGCATGATCAGCACCGTCTTCGACGGCGTCTCGCGCCACACCCGCGAGGGCTACGCCTTCCAGCAACGGGCCGCCGAGGCCGGTTTCCGGCAGGCCGTCCGCGAGCGGGACGCGGCGCCGTACGACGACTTCGGACCTTCGACGAACAAGGGATGATCCAGATGAGCACGCACGAAGTCTTCAACCAGGTCCCCCCGCTCGTCGGGCACGACACCGCTGCCGACCCGGCCCTCCTCGAGGGCATCGAGCGCGAGGGCGCCGGCTGGGCGCTCGAGGAGATCCACGAGGTCGGCCGGCTGGCCGGCACCGCCGAGGCCCGCGACTGGGGCCGGCTCGCGGAGCGCGTCCCGCCACGCCTGCTCACCCACGACCGCTACGGCCATCGCATCGACGAGGTCGAGTACGTGCCGTCGTACCACCGGTTGATGGAGACCGCCGTCTCCCACGGCATCCACGCGGCTCCGTGGGCCGACGACCGGGCGGGTGCCCACGTCGCCCGCGCCGCGAAGTTCTACGCCTGGAACGTCGACGCCGGCCACGGGTGCCCCATCTCGATGACGTACGCCGTCGTCCCGGCCCTGCGTGCGAACCCGGAGCTCGCGGCCCGGTTCGAGCCGCTGCTCACCAACCGCTCCTACGACTTCGGCCTGCGCGACCCGGAGACCAAGACCGGCCTGATCGCGGGCATGTCGATGACCGAGAAGCAGGGCGGCTCCGACGTCCGCGCCAACACGACCACCGCGGTCGCGCAGCCGGACGGCACCTACCGGATCGTCGGGCACAAGTGGTTCACGTCGGCGCCGATGTCCGACATGTTCCTGACCCTCGCCCAGGCGCCCGGCGGGCTCTCCTGCTTCCTGCTCCCGCGGGTGCTGCCGGGTGGCGAGGCCAACCCGATCCGCTTCCTGCGGCTCAAGGACAAGCTCGGCAACAAGTCCAACGCGTCGTCGGAGATCGAGTACGACAACGCCGTCGGCTGGCTGGTCGGCGAGGAGGGCAAGGGCGTCAAGACCATCGTCGAGATGGTCAACATGACCCGCCTCGACTGCGTGATCGGGAGCGCCTCGGGCATGCGGGCGGCTCTCGTCCAGGCCACCCACCACGCGCAGCACCGCTCCGCGTTCGGCAAGCACCTGATCGACCAGCCGCTGATGCGCAACGTGCTGGCCGATCTCGCCCTCGAGTCCGAGGCAGCGACGACCGCGATGATGCGGCTGGCCGGCGCCAACGACCGCGCGATCCGGGGCGACGAGGGGGAGGCCGCGTTGCGCCGGCTCGCGCTCGCCGCGACGAAGTACTACGTCTGCAAGCGTGGCCCGGCCGTCGCCGGCGAGGCGCTCGAATGCCTCGGTGGCAACGGCTACATCGAGGACTTCGACCTGGCCCGCATCTACCGCGAGCTCCCGCTGCTCTCCATCTGGGAGGGCTCGGGCAACGTCGCCGCGCTCGACGCGCTGCGCGCGATCGGCCGCGAGCCGCTGGCCCTGGACGCGTTCTTCACCGAGGCCGACCTGGCCGCCGGTGCCGACCCGCGGTACGACGACGCCGTGTCGTCGCTCAAGAAGGAGCTCACCAGCTTCGATGACATCGAGCTGCGCGCCCGTCGGATCGTCGAGCAGATCGCGGTGGTGTTCCAGGCAGGCCTGCTGCTGCGGCACGCACCGTCCGCGGTCTCGGACGCGTTCTGCGCGAGCCGGCTGTCGCGCGACTGGGGCAGCGCCTTCGGCACCCTGCCCGCCGGCCTCGACCTCGCCCCGATCCTGGAGCGGGCGGCGCCCGGATCCTGAGCGAGGGGCCCGTTACTGCAGCTCGGCCGGGTCGCTGGTCAGGGTCTCGATGAGCCGCTGGGTCTCGGCAGCCACGGCTGACGGGTTCTCCCCGTCGTAGACGACCGCGACCTCGGCGACCCCTGAGGCGGGGATCGAGCGCGCGACCTGTGCGACGTCACCGGTGGGCTCGCGGAGGCTGCAGCCGTTGTCGTCGGTCGTCAGCTCCGCCGACGCGCTCGCGGCGAGGGAGAGGTCGGCGCACGCCAGGTCCAGCTGGTTCGTCATCTCGGACCGGGCACCCTTGCGGTCCTCGCCCCCGAACGAGGTCAGCTGCAGGAGCAGGGTCAGGGGGGACCCGAGGTAGCGACCCGTGAAGGCGCAACCAGCCGTCGTCGCGTTGATCAGGGCCGAGGTGTCGTGCGTCTTCTCGGCGAGCCCCCACTGCTCCCGCAGGTGGGCGGGTACGACGTCGCAGAGGTTCTCCGGCAGGGCGGCCGGCTCGACTGCCGGGGCCGGGTCGTCCTCCTTCGAACAGCCCGAGGCCAGGGGTCCGAGGAGCAGCAGGGCGCACACGAGAACACGCATCGACGTCACCTCCTGAGCCTGCCACGAGCCGTCTGGCCGAAACACGACAGGTTTGCCGTGGGTGAGTTCGGGCAGGCGGAGTCCGTCACCATCGCCCACGACCGAGGAACGACATGACCCACCTGGATCCCGCCGGCGAGCGTCTTCTGCAGGTCCTTGCCCAGGACCGGCCGGATGCCTTCGTCGAGGTTGCGCCCACCTCCGGAACGAACCGCGCGCAGACGCTGACCGTCACGGTCGATGCCGCCAAGCGCGTCATCGACGTGCAGGTGCTCGACATCGGCGGTCTCCGCCACCCGGAGCCCTTCGAGACTGCACTGTCCGAGGCCTTCTTCGCCGCGGACGGCGAGCGGTTGTACGCCGTCCTCCAGCTCAACGGGCAGGCCGACGAGTGGATCGCCCGCGCCGACCGCTCGCTGGCCGGCGGGGGCGGGCTCAAGGTCCGCAACCGCGGCCCGGAGATCGTCACCCGTGCGGCGTCGCGCGAGCGTCGCGCGGCGCGCGGGGCTCGTCCCGCGCCACGTCGCTGGCCCGCAGCAGGGCACTCCGACAACGGCTTCCTCACCGTGCAGCGCTCGGCGCGCGGTGACCTCGCCGAGATCCAGGTGGACGCGGACTGGCTCGGCGGCGCGCGCTCCGAGCACCTCGAGCTCGCGATCCTGCAGGCAACCCGCTACTCGCTAGGAGACTGATCATGGTCATGAAGGCCAGCCTCAAGGCCCTCGTCGATGCCGCTGCCGGCTGGGACGGCATCGGCCTCGAGCTCCACAACGCCTACTCCGACATCGTCGGCTACGAGTCGAACGGCTCGAAGTTCGGCTGGTACGCCGACCGGGCGGGCATTCCCGCCCAGCACGACACGTTCATCGCCGCCATGGCGGATGCGCTCCTCGCCGGACAGAAGGTGATGAACGACGTGGGCACCGCCCTGCGTGACGTCGCCAAGGACTTCGGCGCCACCGACCTGGACGTCAAGGACCAGTTCCACAAGCTCGACGGGACACCGGCATGACCGAGTACGACTACTACTCCGACTACACCGATGACACCGAGCTCAAGCTCGAGGACATCCAGAAGAAGATCGAGGAGGGCGTCCAGAAGGTCATCGACACCTGGAACGACTCGATCATCGCCAAGGGTCTCGACAGCCGGTGGGCCTGGGTCGTCAGCCCCGGTCTCAAGGCCGCCTACGAGTGGGCCAAGGGCAACCTCGAGGACGAGATCGAGAAGCTGTGGGACGACTTCGAGAAGTTCTGCGAGGACCTCTGGGACACGGTCTCCGACATCACCGGCGACCCGTGGGTGCTGATGCAGATGAACCAGGCCTACATCACCGCGGCCGGCCGGATCCGCGACGAGAAGCGCGTCGTCAACGACATCACTGCCCGGTTGGCCAACAGCTGGTCGGGCGACGCGTTCACGTCGTACGACGCCGTGGTCAAGGAGCAGGTCGCCGCCATCAACGGCGTGGACCTCGGCCTGAAGTCGGCGGCCACGGCCTGTGCCGAGGGTGCGCTCCAGATCCGCAAGACCTGGCGCGACTGCATCGACGTGCTCCTCGACGTCGTCGACACCGTGCTCGACGGCATCAAGGACGGCACCGACGCGGGCCAGTGGGTCACCTTCGACGCCGGCCCCGCGATCAAGGTGATCGGCAAGGCGCTCACCGCGACGATCGGCTACGCCAACACGCTCGAGGGCTACTTCGACGAGAACGTCACGGTGAAGCTGAGCATGTGGACCACACTCAACTCCGGTCTCGACGGCCTGGACGCCAACAACGACTGGCCCACGATCAGCGGTCGCGAGATCGGCGACATCAGCGACTCGGGCGGGTACACCGAGAAGGACTGACCCCCCAGGACTGGTCCTACGAAACGCCGAGTGCCGCCAGCGCCATCGACCCCAGCAGCTTCCGCAGCTCGTCGTCCGGGATGTCGTGGCCGGCGCGCGGCGTGGAGTTGAGCAGGCCGAAGGCGGCCTGGGCTGCGGCGTGCGCGGCCGGGCGGCCCAGCTCGGGCCGCAGGGTCTGCAGCTGGTCGGCCCACAGGTTGATGTAGGAGCGCTGGAGGCGTCGTACCTGCTCCCGCGCGTCCTCGGGCAGCGACTCCCAGTCCCGGTCCTGTACGACGATGAGCGGGCGGTGCGACGTCGCGAATTCGACGTGCCAGTCGACCAGCCCGCGCAGGGCCGCGGCGGCGTCCCCGCGGCCCGCGTCGACCCGCTCGCGGCCGACGTCGAGCAGTCGCTCGCTGATCGAGGTGAGCATCTCGGCGAGCATCGCCTGCTTGGACGTGAAGTGCTTGTAGAGCGCTGGACCGGAGATGCCGCAGGCGGCGCCGAGGTCGGCGACGGAGACGCCGTGGAAGCCGCGGGCAGCGAAGAGATCGGCCGCGGTGTCCAGGATCTGCTCCCGCCGACTGATCTCGCTCATGTCCGCAGGCTAGTGGTCATCCCCGCAGGTTCATCGGTCGTCCTGCATCCCGACGGGCGGCAGAGGGCTTTACATCCGAGGTTAATGATCGTTAACCTCGGACTCGTGTCCGAGACCTCCAGCAGTGACCCCACCCTCGGGGAGCTGACCGCCGAGCTGCGCGAGCGGCTGGCCCGCGTCCGCCTGGGCGGCAGTGAAGCGGCCCGCACCAAGCACACCGATCGCGGCAAGCTCCTCGCGCGGGACCGCGTCGATGGCCTCCTCGACCCGGGGAGCCCGTTCCTGGAGATCGCCCCGCTGGCCGGCTTCGGCATGTACGGCAAGGACGGTGACGACTACGCCGTTCCCTCGGCCGGCATGGTTGCCGGCGTCGGCCGCGTGCAGGGCCGCAACGCCCTCGTCATCGCCAACGACGCCACCGTCAAGGGCGGCACCTACTACCCGATCTCGGTGAAGAAGCACCTGCGTGCGCAGGCGGTCGCCGCCGAGAACAACCTGCCCTGCCTCTACCTCGTCGACTCCGGCGGCGCCTTCCTGCCCAAGCAGGACGAGGTCTTCCCCGACCGCGAGCACTTCGGGCGGATCTTCTTCAACCAGGCCAACATGTCGGCCCGCGGCATCCCGCAGCTGGCTGCGGTGATGGGTTCGTGCACCGCCGGTGGCGCCTACGTCCCGGCGATGTCGGATGAGACCGTGATCGTGAAGAACCAGGGCACGATCTTCCTCGGCGGCCCGCCGCTGGTGAAGGCCGCGACCGGCGAGATCGTCACGGCCGAGGACCTCGGCGGCGGCGACGTGCACGCCCGCAAGAGCGGGGTCGTGGACCACCTGGCCGACGACGACGCCCATGCGCTCCAGATTCTCCGCGGCATCGTCAGCACGCTGCCGAACCCCACGACGCCGACCGACCTCGAGCCGGTCGAGGACCCGCTCGAGCCGCCGGAGAGCCTGTACGACGTCGTCCCGAGCAGCACCCGGACGCCGTACGACGTCCGCGAGGTGATCCGTCGCCTCGTCGACGGCAGCCGCCTGGCGGAGTTCAAGCAGCTGTACGGCGAGACGCTGGTCTGCGGCTTCGCCCGCATCCACGGGCACCGGGTCGGGATCGTCGCCAACAACGGCATCCTGTTCAGCGAGTCGGCCCTCAAGGGCGCGCACTTCGTGGAGCTCTGCAACCAGCGCGGCATCCCGCTGCTGTTCCTGCAGAACATCTCCGGCTTCATGGTCGGTCGCGAGTACGAGAACCGCGGCATCGCCCGCGACGGCGCCAAGCTCGTCACCGCGGTCGCCTGCTCGGTCGTCCCGAAGTTCACCGTCGTGATCGGCGGCTCGTTCGGCGCCGGCAACTACGGCATGTGCGGGCGCGCCTACGACCCGCGCTTCCTGTGGATGTGGCCCAACTCCCGGATCTCGGTGATGGGCGGCGAGCAGGCCGCCGGCGTGCTGGCGACCGTCGCCGGGCGCGAGGACGACCCCGACGTCGACGCGTTCAAGCAGCCGATCCGCGACCAGTTCGAGCTCCAGGGTTCGCCGTACTACGCCACCGCGCGGCTCTGGGACGACGGCGTGATCGACCCCGCCGACACCCGACGCGTCCTCGGCATGGCGCTCGACATCACCTCGGCCGTGCCGACGCCCGCGCCCAACTACGGCATCTTCCGGATGTGATGACGATGACCGACATGAAGATGGGCACAGTGATCAGCACCGTCCTGGTCGCCAACCGCGGCGAGATCGCCCGCCGCGTGTTCCGCACCTGCAAGGACCTCGGCATCCGCACCGTCGCGATCCACACCGACGTCGACGTCACCGCCCTGCACGTGCGCGATGCCGATGTCGCGATCCGGATCCCGAGCTACCTCGACGCCGACGCCGTCCTGGCGGCCGCGAAGGAGGCCGGCGCCGACGCGATCCACCCCGGCTACGGCTTCCTGTCCGAGAACGCCGGGTTCGCCCGCGCCGTCACCGACACGGGCATCGCCTGGGTCGGCCCGTCCCCGACCGTCATCGAGCAGATGGGCCGCAAGGACGCGGCCCGCGACCTCGCGGTCGCGGCCGGTGTCCCGGTCGTGCCGTCGTTCGTGCTGGACGCGAACGGTTCGCTGGTCGAGGAGGTTGCTCAGCAACCGTCTCGAGACCCCTACCCCGTGCTGGTCAAGGCCGCTGCCGGTGGTGGCGGCAAGGGAATGCGCGTCGTCCGCTCGGCCGCCGAGCTCGAGCCCGCCATCGCCGCTGCGAAGCGCGAAGCCGCCAGCGCGTTCGGTGACGACACGATGATCATCGAGAAGTACGTCGAGCGCGGCCGCCACATCGAGGTCCAGGTGCTCGGCGACGCGCACGGCCACGTGGTCCACCTCGGCACCCGCGAGTGCTCCGTGCAGCGCCGGCACCAGAAGGTCATCGAGGAGGCGCCCGCGCCGGCGCTCGCCGACGAGCTGCGTGCCCGCATCCACGACGCGGCCGTCGCCCTCTCGGCCGCGGTCTCCTACAGCAATGCCGGCACCATCGAGTTCCTGCTCGACGCGTCCACGGGCGACTTCTACTTCCTCGAGATGAACACGCGCCTCCAGGTCGAGCACCCGGTGACCGAGATCCACAGCGGCACCGACCTCGTCGCCCTCCAGCTGGCCGTAGCGGCCGGGGAGCCGCTGCCGTTCGACCAGGCAGGGGTCGCCTTCGGCGACCATGCGCTGGAGGCCCGGATCTACGCCGAGGACGCGTTCGGCGGCTTCCTGCCGCAGGCCGGTACGGCGACGACGGTGCACTGGCCCACTGCGGCCCGCGTCGACCACGCCCTCGAGTCCGGGCAGGTCGTCAGTACGTCCTACGACCCGATGCTGGGCAAGGTGATCGTCCGGGGCAAGGACCGGGAGGCGGCTCGCCGTCGCCTCGTCGCAGCGCTCGACGACACCGCGGTCCTCGGCCTGACCACCAACACCGGGTTCCTGCGGGCGCTGGCGGACAGCCCGGAGTTCGCCGAGCCCGGCGGGATCGACACCGCGTGGCTCGACCGCCACGAAGTGCCGCGCCCGGACCCGACGCCGGCGCGCGAGATCGCCGCCCGGCTGTGGCTCGACGCACACAGTGCGTCCGCCGGCCCGTTCGCCGGCGACGGCTTCCGCATGGGCGCCGCACCGGCGACTCCGATGGTTGAGTTCGACGAACGGGCGACGCCCGTCGCCCGGGTTCCGGAGGGGACCGTCGCCCGTGTGGACCTCCATGGCGTCGAGCTCGCGCACCACGGCCAGCGCTACGTGTTCGTCCGTCCCGACGCGACGACCGACCACGGCGCCGCGGCCAGTGACGGCACCATCCTCTCCCCGATGCCCGGCACCGTCCTCGACGTCCGGGTCGCCGCGGGGGAGCGCGTCACCGAGGGCACCGTGCTCGGTGTCATCGAGGCGATGAAGATGGAGCTCGCGCTCAAGGCGCCGTACGACGGCACGGTGGCCAGCGTCGCTGCGGCGACCGGTCAGCAGGTGGCCCTGGGTGCGGTCCTGTTCGTGGTCGACCCGGAGGAGGTTTCGTGACCGCCCTCCCGATGGTGGTCCACGAACCCGGCCTGCCGCCGAAGGTCACCATCTACGAGGTCGGCCCGCGCGACGGCCTGCAGAACGAGAAGGCGATCGTGCCGACGGAGGTGAAGGCGGCGTTCGTGCAGCGCCTGCTCGCAGCTGGCCTGCCGATCGTCGAGGCGACCAGCTTCGTCCACCCCAAGTGGGTGCCCCAGCTCGCTGACGCGGCCGACCTGATGACCGGGCTGAAGGCCGAGCTCGGTGACGCTGCCCTGCAGCTCCCCGTCCTGGTCCCCAACGAGCGCGGCCTCGACCGCGCCGTCGAGCTCGGGCTCCGCCATGTCGCCGTCTTCGCCTCGGCCACCGAGACGTTCGCGCAGAAGAACCTCAACCGCACGCTCGAGACCCAGTTCGAGATGTTCGACCCCACCATCGGCCGTGCCCTCGCGTCCGGGATGGACGTCCGCGGCTACGTCTCGATGTGCTTCGGCGACCCGTGGGAGGGCGCAGTTCCGGTGGAACAGGTCGTCGCCGTGGGCCAGCGCCTGCTGGACCTCGGGGTCGGCCAGCTCAGCCTCGGGGACACGATCGGTGTCGCCACGGCCGGTCACGTCCGCACGCTCGTCAACGCGTTCACCGACGCGGGCGTCGACCCCGACCGGCTCGCCCTGCACTTCCACGACACCTACGGCCAGGCACTCACCAACGTGCACGCGGGCCTCCAGGCCGGCGTGACGACGTACGACGCCAGCGCTGGTGGCCTCGGCGGGTGCCCGTATGCCAAGAGCGCGACGGGCAACCTCGCCACCGAGGACCTGGTCTGGTTCCTCACCGGTCTCGGCATCGAGCACGGCGTCGATCTCGACGCCGTCGTGCAGACCAGTGGCTGGATGGCCCAGCAATTGGGGCGTCCGAGCCCGTCCGCCGTCGTACGGGCGCTCCTCTGAAATGGCCGAGCGCGTCTCCAGCGCAGTGGAGGCAGCAAGCTGCCGCCGACGCTTCTCGCCGCGCTGCCGGCTTGTTGGGACCGCTTGAGCCAGCGCTACGGTTGGACCATGAGTGGTCAACGGCGCGCCTGGGGGTGGGCCGCTGCGCTGCGCAACGGGAGCACCACGCCGTGGCAGGACTGGCTGAACACGACGGACCCCGGCGAGGCCGACCCCTTCGCGGCGTACCTGCCGGGAGCCCAGCAGCTCGGCCTGTTGCGCCGCGCGAACCTGGCTGCCGAGGCGGCCGGCCGGAAGCTTCCGCGCGCCACTGCCGACCGGATCCTGGCCGCGGGCGTCACCGGCCGCGGCCGCGGTGACCTGCCCGTCGCCGGCGACGGTGAGCCGCAGCGGTTCGGGCCGCGACCGGTCGACCCGGACACGCTGCCCGAGCACGAGTTCCTCCGTGTCGCGGCCGGACTGATCGCCGACGACATCGCCGCCATCGAGGAGGCCCCGCCGCAGCGACGCGGTCTCGTCGACCGGGTTCGTGACGCGCGCCGCCCGCAGGACACGCCCTTCGTGATCGTCGGGGTCCCGTGGCGGGCCCGCGCGATGAGTGCCGCCCTGGCCGCGCAGGGCCGGCGCCCCGGCGGGCGCGGCGCCACGGCGTACCTCCTCGCCGACGACCTCGGCACCGTGGTCGCCGACGCCTGGACCGCTCGCGCGTTCGACCAGGGTGGTCCGACCTGGCCGGAGTTCGTGGAGATCTTCGCGACCGCCGGCCGGTTGCCTCCGCGGGCCGACCTGCCACGGATGGCCAACGCCGCCACGCAGCGGTACGGCGCCGAACAGGTCCGGATCGTCCTCGACCCCTCCGCGCTGGCTGCCGAGCTCGGCGTCCCGTCGGTCCCCGAGCCGCCCCGGCTCGGCGCGAACGGCGTCGACCTGGTCCGTCGTGTCGGCCAGCCCCTCGGCGGACTGGTCCCGTCCGAAGCACGTCCACGCCTGCTCCGCGCGGCCCTGGCCGACCGGCTCGACGGCCGCGGCGGACCGGCGTTGACGGTGCCGGCCGTGTGGGAGACCTGGCTCGCGACACAGGCCGAACGCACCCATCACGAGATGGCCGCTGCTGGCTACCCTGTGCTCGGCGATCTCGACCGACTGCTGCCGGGTCCCCTCCTGCACGACTCCGTCGAGCCCGTCGCCGCCGAGGTCCTGGCGCTCGCGCTGGACCTGCTGATCGATCCTGTGCGCCCGCCCGTGAAGGAGGCATCGTGAACTCACCCCACGACGTTCTCGTCCTCCTCCGCTCCGCTTCACCCCACGCGCCTTTGCTCTCCCCCGCTTCGCTCCTCCGATGCAAAGCCGCGCGGGGACCCCAAGCGGCTCCTCCGAACGACAACGTCGCAGGGACCCCGAAATGAGTCGCCGGGTCCTCCTCCACGTCGGGACGCCCAAGACGGGGACGTCGTACCTCCAGGAGGTGCTGTTCCAGAACCGCGAACGGCTCCTCGAGCAGGGCGTGAACTACCCGGCCGACCGCTTCGACGCCCACTTCCTGGCCGCACTGGACCTGATGCGTCTGCCCTGGGGCGGGCTCGAGCAGGAGGCCGTCGGCGCGTGGGACCGGCTGGCCGAGAACGTGCGCGACCACGACGGCATCTCGATCATCAGCCACGAGATCCTCGCCACCGCTTCGCGTACCCAGGTCGAGCGGGCGTTGTCCTCGCTCGGCCACGAGCCCGACGGCAGCGGCGCCGAGGTGCACCTGATCGTCTCGGCCCGCGACCTGGTGCGCCAGATCCCGGCCGAGTGGCAGGAGAACATCAAGCACCGCGCGAAGTTCCGGTTCGCCCGCTTCCTCGAGCTGATCCGTGATCCTGAGCGCAGCGACCGCGTCGGGTCGTGGTTCTGGGGCGTCCAGGAGATCCCCGACATCCTCGCCCGGTGGGGCGCGACGATCCCGCCCGAGCGGATCCACATCGTCACCGTGCCGCGTCCGGGTGGGGCACCGGAGGTGCTGTGGCAGCGCTTCAGCGCCACCTTCGGCCTCGACGACCTGGACATCGACCTCGGCGCGGACCGCGCCAACGTCAGCCTCGGCGTGCCCGAGACGGCACTGGTCCGACGCATCAACCGGGCGGCAGCAGGCGACCTGCGGGCCCACCACTACCGCTACCTGGTCCGCGAGCTGCTCGCCCACCGGACCCTGTCGGCCCGCACCGATTCGCCGCGACTGGCCCTGCCCCCGGACCAGTTCGACTGGATCGCCGAGCTCACCGAGGAATGGATCGCCGAGCTCGCCGACAAGAAGTACGACGTCGTGGGGGACCTCGCCGACCTGCGGGGCACCCGACCGAAGGCCGAGAAGTGGTCCGACCCGGACCGGCCCTCCGAGCGCCAGGTCGCCAGTGCGGCGGTGGACGCGCTGCGCACGCTGCTGGTCGAGTCGGTCCAGCGGGAGAACGAGCTCGACCGGCTCCGCGGTGAGATCGACGACCTGCAGCGCGAGCTGGCCGAGGCGCGGGTCTCCAGGACGCGGCGCTCGATGGAGCGCACCGTGCAGCGGCTCGAGAGCAGCCGCAGCGGCAGCAAGGTCCTCGGGGCCTACCGGACGGTGCGGGGCAGGAACTCCCGGCTGGCGTAGCGCCCGACCTTCCAGGTGCTCCAGCCATCGGTGGCGGCACCGACGGCGCCGCCGACGACCGGCACCCGCTTGCCGATCGTGGTCGCCATCCGCTTGCCGATCACGCGCGTGATCATCTCGGTGGCCAGCGCCGAGGACACGGTGCGGTCGAGCTCGGGGTCGTGGTGGGGCGCGGTCGCGATCGCCATCGGCGGGGCCGGCAGCTTCTTCGCCTTGACCATCTTGACCACGGTGTCGTCACCGAGGATCGCCACCAGGATCGCGTTGCGCACGCGCGGGTCGGCGAGGTCGTAGCCGCGCAGGTGGGCAATGCCCGCGACCATCCGGCACTGGATGAGGGCGAGTCCGGCGATGCTGGCCGGGGCCACGATCGTGGCGGTGATGAGGCCGCCGAGGTTGGTGGTCAGGCCTTCGACGCCGGCGTACGCGACGTGGTTCTGGATCAGCTCGCGGATCGCCTTGTCGACGTTCCCGTCCTGCTCGCGCAGCTGGGTCTCGGCGGCCTGGGCTGCGGGAGGCAGTGGTCCGGCGCCGGCGATCGCGCGGTTCAGCGCCTCGCGGACGAACGACTGGGTCAGTCCCGGTGCCATGTGGGTGATCCTGGGCGCGACCCTCCGCGCTGCCTCGACAGCGAGACCCTTCTTGAGACCGGATGCCATGGTTCGATCCTAGTGGGGGTGCATCGCTCCGCCGTCGGGCCGCACGGGCTCGTAGGGTGACACGCGTGCCCGTCGAACCGCCGCCGACCCCGTGGGAGTTCCCGAGTCGCGCGGACCTGGCGGCGCTCCCCGCCCAGGGCCCGGTCGACGGGTACGACGACGACGGATCTGCCGACGCCAGCGACCTCGTCGGAATGGGGGCCGACCTGGAGCCCGGCACCCTGCTCGCCGCCTATCGGACCGGTCTGTTCCCGATGCCCGAGGGCCGCAGTGTCGGCTGGTGGAGCCCGGCCCGGCGCGGTGTCCTCCCGCTCGACGGCCTGCGCGTCTCGCGGTCGATGCGCCGCTCGGCGCGCCACTTCGAGATCCGCGTCGACACCGCCTTCGACGACGTCGTCGCGGCCTGCGCCGACCCGCGTCGACCCCACGGCTGGATCAACGACCGCATCGCCCGGGCCTACGGCGCCCTGCACCGGCTCGGCTGGGCCCACTCCGTCGAGACGTGGCGCGACGGCCGCCTCGTCGGGGGCCTGTACGGCGTCGCGGTCGGCGGCCTGTTCGCCGGCGAGTCGATGTTCCACCACGAGACCGACGCGTCGAAGGTGGCGCTGATGGGACTGGTCGAGGGGCTGGCCGCCGATCCGGCCGGTGCGGCGGGTGAACGCCTGATCGACGTCCAGTGGGCCACTCCGCACCTGCAGGGCCTCGGCGTGCGCGAGATCTCCCGGGCGTCGTACGTCGGAAGGCTCGAGGGGTTGCTCAACGTGGCGTGGCCTGACATGTTCGCGCCATGACTTCCATCAAGCGCCCGCTGGGCACCCTCGGTGCCGGTGTCCTCCTCGCCCTCTCCCTCACGGCCTGCGGCGGCGGCTACCCGACCGACGCCTCCTCGAAGGACTTCTGTGACGGCATCACGGACGTCGTGACGAAGTCCAGCGACCTGGCCGGCGAGGAGCCGACGAAGGACGAGTGGAAGGACATCCAGGCCGCCTACGAGGACCTGGGGGAGATCGGCACGCCCGAGAAGATCAGCGACGACGAGCGTGAGGGCTTCGAGATCGTGGTCGACGTCGTGACCGACCTCGACTACGACGAGGCCGAGAAGGAGTTCGGCGACAAGGGCGGCGAGGACAACCTGCCCGGCGTCTCGGACGA
Source organism: Nocardioides sp. CPCC 206348 (assembly GCF_048654705.1). Taxonomy (NCBI): domain Bacteria; kingdom Bacillati; phylum Actinomycetota; class Actinomycetes; order Propionibacteriales; family Nocardioidaceae; genus Nocardioides; species Nocardioides sp. CPCC 206348. Next base: position 12,545 of record NZ_JBMCZA010000195.1, on the reverse strand, counting down.
CGACAACAAGAAGGTCGAGAAGTTCTTCGTGTACGCCCAGAAGGAATGTGCCGACCAGGTCGCCGAGTGAGCTCCTGAACCGCGCGCAGCACCCTTCGCAGCACCCTCGCAGATGGCCGGCCAACCACCGGCCATCTGCCGTTTTCCTTTCCTGTGAATAGTCTGAGACTGACAGGGCAGGGTGTGGTGGGCAGTTGGCTCACAGCCGCTGCCCTGTCCGCGGGCACAGCTCGGTGACCCGTGACTCCAGGAAAGGAATCACCCTGATGACCTCGATCAAGCGCCCCGTGGCTGCCGCAGGTGCCGCTGTCCTGCTTGCCCTCTCGCTCACTGCATGTGGTGGCGGTGCTCCCGCCGACGCCTCCAAGGAGGACTACTGCAAGGCGGTCGGAGACGCCGGCAGCGAGGAGTTCGGCAAGGCGATCACCGACAAGGACTACGACAAGGCGGCCGACCTGATCAAGGAGAGCGCCGAGAAGATCGAAGAGGTCGGCACCCCCGAGGACATCTCGGACGAGGAGCGCGAGGGCTTCGAGATCCAGCTCGACGCGGTCAAGAAGCTCAACGGCGACGACCTCAAGGAGGCCTTCGAGGCCGAGGACGGCGAGGACCCGTTCGAGGCTGACCTGTCCGACGACGAGAAGGACAAGGTCGAGGCGTACAACAAGTACGAGAACGAGACCTGCTCCGACACCGAGGACAGCTCGGACGAGGGTTCGGACGACGGCGCGGGCAGCGACCCGGGCACCGAGGAGAGCCCGACGGGTCTCCCGTCCGACCTCCCGTCGGACCTCCCGACGGACCTGTCGCCCGAGGACCTCGCCAGCCTTCAGGAGGAGCTGGAGAACCTCACCGAGGGCGTCCCGACCCAGTGACCCTGGTCAGATGACGGTGGGCGGCTGGCCGGTGTCCGCAACCATGGCCCGGCCAGCCCGCTCCCACCCGATCATCCCGTCGATCAGGTTCACGACGTCGTACCCCTGCTGACCGAGATAGGCGCCCGCCCGCGCGGACCTGCCTCCGGCCTTGCACACGATGAGCGTCTGCTCCGGCTCGAGCTCCACGAACTCGCCCAGACGCGTCGGCAGGTCTCCGAGCGGGATGTGCACCGCACCCTCGATGTGTCCGGCGGCCCACTCGTCGTCCTCGCGGACGTCGAGGACCAGCAGGCCCTCGGGAATCGGGTGCGGCACGCCATCGGTCTCGACTGAGGGGATCATGGCTCCAGTATCCCGCTACTTCAAGAGCCGGCTCATCCGTCGGTCGGCGAGTGGCTTCCCGCCCGTCTGGCACGTCGCGCAGTACTGCAGGCTCGAGTCGGCGAAGGACACCTCGCGGACGATGTCACCACAGACCGGGCACGGCTTGCCCGTCTGGCCGTGGACGGCGAGGTTCGACTTCTTCTCGGCCTTCAGCTCGCTGGCGTGCAACCCCCGCGAGCGTTCGACTGCGTCGCCGAGGGTGGTGCGGACGGCGGCGTACAGCGTCGCCAGTTCGTCGTCGGTCAGGCCGTCGGCCGGCTTGAACGGCGACATCCGCGCGGCGTGCAGGATCTCGTCGGAGTAGGCGTTGCCGATGCCGGCGATGGTGCCCTGCTGGCGCAGCACTCCCTTGAGCTGCTTGCGCCCGGCGTCCCTGAGGATCCCGGCCAGTCGCTCGATGGTGAACTCGTCGTCGAGCGGGTCCGGGCCGAGGGACGCGACGCGGGGGACGTCGAGCGGGTCGCGCACCAGGAACAGGGCCAGGGACTTCTTGGTGCCGGCCTCGGTGATGTCGAGGCCGGGGGTCTGGCCGTCCTGTTCGTCCAGGACCACCCGGACGGCGAGCGGCGACTTCGCGTTCGGTCGTGGCGGCAACGGCGGGACGTCGTCCTTCCAGCGGATCCAGCCGGCACGTGCCAGGTGCAGCACGAGATGCAGGCCGCTGGCTTCGATGTCGAGGAACTTGCCGTGGCGTCGTACGTCGTCGACAAGGGCGCCCTCGATCGCGGCCAGCGGGGGGTCGTAGGTCTTGAGGGCGCTGAACGCGGCGATGTGGACGCGAGTGATGGCGCGCCCCGCGAGCCGGCTCCTCAGGTCCAGGGCCAGCGCCTCGACTTCGGGCAGCTCGGGCACGACACCAGCCTAGATCCCCGTCCGGACAGCACCCGGGACCTTGGTCCTGATTGTGGCCGGACGCAGTGACCCGGCCGGTTCGGCCCGGTTGGTCGGTCATTCGCACTCGGGCGCGAACCACCCCCCAAGGAACCAGAGGTCCCCCATGAACAAGCGCCTGATCGCACCGCTCTCCCTCGCTGCTGCCGCCGTCCTCGGCTTCGCACCGTCCGCCGCCCAGGCCGCCGAGGACGCAGCCTGTGGCCTGCCCGCCATCCCCGCCGTCTATGCGCAGGTCGACCACCCGGCCGTCGTGACCACGATCGGCGAGGTCACCCACGTCGAGTGGTTGTGGCAGCGCTCGGTCCCGACGACCGAGTTCGAGTTCACCCGGACCGTGAGCCCGGCCCGGGGCACCTGGTCGTGGAGCCGCCAGGTCGACGCCCTCGAGCGGGCCTGGGTCCGGACCGTGATCGACCGGGCCTTCGTGCCGGCGGTCCCCGAGGTCGGCCACCACGAGACCCAGGTCGTCACCCCGGCCGTGACCCGCACGGAGGCCGAGTTCGTCCACCAGCAGAGCGGTCGCACCCGGTGGGAGGTCGCCGGATGGAACGCCGACGAAGGCGGCAAGGGCTGGTCGCCGACCGGCGCGACGCGCGACGTCGAGGTGACCCCGGCCGTGACCACGACCGTGTGGATCGTCGACCAGGCCGCCGTACCGGCCGTCTCCGAGCTCTCCCACGAGGAGACCACCTGGGTCGCCGACGGTGCTGCCGGCCCGGCCGGATCGACGTCCACCTCCTCGACCCGGGTCGCGAGTACGACGACCGAGACGGCCGAGCTCGCCGATGGTGACGAGCCGGCCGGTGCCGGCTGGGTCAAGGGCGCCTTCACGCAGACCGCTCCCGCCGCCACCGAGGAGATCTGGGCCGCCTCGGCGCCGGACGGGTACGCCCCGACGGGTGCCGAGCGCGCCGGTACGCCGAGCGTGGAGAAGACGGACGCTGCCTCCGCGACCGCGCCCGCCGGTGACGGCTGGTCGCAGGTCGACGGGTCCGGCGTGACCGTGGTCGACGCGGCTGCGCAGGACGTCGAGACCGCTGCCGCGTGGACCGAGATGGTCCTGGTGAGCCCCGAGGTCCCGGCCACCGCGGACTGCGTCGACGAGACCGACGACCCGGACGAGACCGACGAGGGCATCGACGACGGGGAAGACATCGAGAACGTCGTGGACACCGGCGACGACCTGGGTGAGGTCGACGGCCTCGGTGACGAGGTGCCCGGTGAGGTGTTGGGCCTGGTCGAGCAGTCCGACGCCGTGCTGCCCGCCACCGGAGCGGTGGTCGAGCCGTGGCTGCTGGCGCTGGGTGCAGGCAGTGTCCTCGCCGGTGTCGGCGTCCTCTCCCGGGGCCGTCACCGCAAGAGCTGACCTGCGGATCGACCGGGATCGACGGGGCATCGATCCGACACGCTAGCGGGATCTAAGGCTGAGGCTAGAGATCCCGATAGCGTCGGATCATGGATCCGATCCGCAACCCGTACGCGCCCGGCGCCGGCCAGCGTCCCCCCGAGCTGGCCGGCCGCGACGAGCAGCTCTCGGCGTTCGACGTGGTGCTGGAACGGGTCTCGCGCGGTCGCCCTGAACGCTCGCTGGTGCTGACCGGGCTGCGCGGTGTCGGCAAGACGGTGCTCCTCAACGCGCTCCGGTCGGCAGCGGTCCGCAAGGGCTGGGGGACCGGCAAGCTGGAGGCGCGGCCCGACCAATCGCTGCGCCGCCCGCTGTCCTCGGCGCTGCACCAGGCGGTGCGGGAGCTCGGACATCCCGAGGCCTCCGAGGCCGACCACGTGCTCGGCGTGATCCGCTCGTTCGCCCAGCGTGACGCCGGTGTCGACGCCAAGCTGCGCGACCGCTGGAGTCCCGGGATCGATGCACCGGTGGTGCGTGGGCGGGCCGATTCCGGCGACATCGAGATCGACCTGGTCGAGCTGCTCACCGACGTCGGCGGGCTCGCGGCCGATGTCGGCAAGGGCGTCGGCATCTTCATCGACGAGATGCAGGACCTCGGCCCCGACGACATCTCCGCGCTGTGCGCGGCCTGCCACGAGCTGAGCCAGAACGGCCTGCCCGTCATCGTGGTCGGCGCGGGACTGCCGCACCTGCCGGCCGTGCTGTCGGCCAGCAAGTCCTACTCCGAGCGGTTGTTCTCCTACCAGCGCATCGACCGGCTCTCCCGCGACGCCGCCGACCGCGCGCTCGTCGCGCCGGCGTCCGAGGAGGAGGCCGGGTTCACGGCCGAGGCCCTGTCGGCGATGTACGACGCCACCCGCGGCTACCCCTATTTCATCCAGGCCTACGGCCGGTCCGTCTGGGACCTCGCTCCCCGCACCCCGATCACCGCCGAAGACGTGGCTGTCGCCAGTCCCGAGGCCGAGCGCGAGCTGGCCGTCGGCTTCTTCGGGTCGCGCTTCGAACGCGCCACGCCCGCCGAGCGCGACTACCTCCGCGCCATGGCCGACGCCGCCACCGAGGAGGCCGACGACCCGGTCGGATCGGTCGCGACGTCGGACGTGGCCGTCGTACTCGGGAAGAAGCCGCAGTCGCTCTCCCCGGCCCGGGACTCGTTGCTGAAGAAGGGGCTCATCTACTCCGGCGAGCGTGGCCGGATCGCGTTCACGGTCCCGCACTTCGGGCGGTACCTGCGGTCGCAGGCCTGACCAACACGCCGCCGAGTCCTACGCTGGCTCCGTGAGTCTCGCTCCCGAGGAAGCGCCGCGCCCCCCGTCCGTGCTCCGCGCCTACGTGCCGATCGTGCTGTTCATGTTCCTCTGCGGCATCGTCGGCCCGATCTTCCTGATCATGGGACTGGCCATCGATGACGAGCCCGGGAGCGGCTGGTTGCTGCCGACGGGCATCGGCATCACGATCCTGGACCTCGCCCTCGGCCTGCTGATCGGCACCACCCGCTACCGGTCGCAGATGAAGGTGTACCGGCTGAAGCTGAAGGGTCGCCCCGCCCAGGCGCAGGTGCTGTCCTTCGAGCAGACGGGCGTCGAGGTCAACGGCGAACCGCTGCTGTCACTGAAGCTGCGGATCCACGGCAACGACGTCGCGCCGTTCGAGGTGGAAGCCAAGAAGATCATCCCTGCGATGCGGATGCCGCTGCTGTACGTCGGCGAGATCCCCGTCCTCATCGACCCCGAGACGCAGGACTGGGAGTTCGACTGGTCCTCGGCGGGACCGGTCACGTCCCTGCCCGCGTCCCTGCCCGCGTCCATGCCTGCGCCCCCCACCGACGCGGCCGCACCGCGCGACACCCGCACGGCCGGCGAGCGGCTAGCCGAGCTCGACGACCTGCTGCGTCGCGACCTCGTCAGCCGCGACGAGTACGACGCCAGCCGGGCCCGCATCATCGCCGAGCTCTGAGGGGCTCAGTCGCTGAACGCGTAGTGGTCGAGCGGGAACCGCCGCGACGACCACATGGTCTCCAGGGTGGTGGCGGCCCGGAAGGGTACGTCGCCGTTGGCGTCGAAGTAGTAGCTGTTCGCCTGGCTGCAGGAGTCCTGGAAGAACACCTGGTGCTTGCGCCGGCCCAGTGCCTGCGTGAAGTAGTTCTCGTTGGCGGCGGCGGTCACCTCGACCCGGGTCGCGCCGTCGCGTCGGGCGCGACGGAGGCAGCGCAGGATGTGGGCGCTCTGCGTCTCGATCAGGTTGAAGTACGACGACCCGTTGTAGCCGTACGGGCCGAGGATGGTGAAGAAGTTCGGGAACCCGGGGACGCTGACGCCCTGGTAGGCCTGGAAGCGGTTCTCCTCCCACCACTTCTCCAGGTCGAGGCCGTTCGCCCCGCGCACGATGAACGGTGGCATGTTGCCCTTCTCGAACACCTTGAAGCCGGTGGCGAGGACCAGGGTGTCGACCTCGTGCTCGGTGCCGTCGTTCGTGCGGACACCGGTCGGCGTGACTGCAGCGATGCCGGCCGTCTCCAGGGTCACGTTCGACCGGTTGAACGCTGGCAGGTAGGCGTTGGAGAAGCTCGGGCGCTTGCAGCCCAGGGCGTAGCGAGGAGTGAGCTGGTCGCGCACCTCGGGATCGCGCACCGCCTGGCGCAGGTAGGCACGTCCGATCCGTTCGCCGAGGGCCGCCATCGGGACGATGCCTGCGAAGTGGGCAGCGACCGGGAAGGTCGCCTCGACGAACGACTGGCTCGCCAGCCGTGCGAGGCGCCCGGCGCCGGGGAGCACGCGGAGACCGGCGCGGGCCGGCCAGGGGAGCGCCGCGTCCGGCTTGGGCAGGCACCAGATGGGGGTGCGCTGGAAGACGGTGAGGTGCGCGGCCTGCTGGGCGATCTCCGGGATCGCCTGCACGGCGGAGGCTCCGGTGCCGATCACGGCCACCCGACGACCGGTGAGGTCGACGCCGTGGTCCCAGCGCGCCGTGTGCATCACGGTGCCCGTGAAGTCCGCAAGGCCTTCGATGTCGGGCAGCTTGGGCTGGGTCAGCACGCCGGTCGCGCTGACCACGTGGCGGGCCGTGATCACGTCGCCCGCGGCGGTGTCGAGGCGCCACGTGTGGTCGTCGTCGTCGAAGGTCGCCGCGACCACGGTGGTCCGCAAGCGGGTACGTCGCCGGACGTCGTACTTGTCGACGCAGTGCTCGGCGTACGCCTTCAGCTCGCTGCCGGGCGCGTAGACCCGGGACCAGCCGGCCATCTGCTCGAACGAGAACTGATAGCTGAAGGAGGGGATGTCCACCGCGACGCCCGGGTAGGTGTTCCAGTGCCACGCGCCGCCGAGGCCGTCGCCGGCCTCGAGCAGGAGGTAGTCGGAGAACCCTGCCTTGTCGAGCAGGATGGCGGCGCCGATGCCGGAGAAGCCGCCGCCGATGATCACGACCTCGTGGTCGGGGGTGGTGGTCATGCGTGGGCGTCCTCTCGGGAGCTGGTGCTGGCGAACGCGGACGACGTCCCCAGGATGATGCAGTCCACGTGGTGCTCGATGCCCTCGGCGCTGCGGACGCCGCCGGGCACGATCGCGTAGACCGGCCAGGTGATCAGGGTGCAGTGCGGCTGTTGGAGCGCGGCGTAGTAGCGCCCGTCGATGCGTGGGCGGTGCCTGTTGAAGCGGCCGTCCGGCGTGAGCCGGCGCCGGGTCCAGGGATCGCGGACGCCGAGGCGCAGGTGCAGGCGGGCGGCCGGCTGCACCAGAGTCCGGGGGAGCGCGATCGGCCAGGGCACCAGCCAGTCGGGTTCCTCCTGGAACACCTTGACGGCTGCCGCAGTACGAATGATCTCCGGCGCGATCACGGCGGCCTCGCGTCCTCGGGCGAGGATCGCGACGCGCAGACCGGTGAAGGCCTGCCCGCGCCACTGGTTGCCCCGCAGGACCCGGCCCTCGAACCCGCCGCTGCTCACGAGGCCACCGGCTCGTGGGTGAGCTCGTCCACCCACGCCTGTGGCTTGCCCAGCAGCCGCACCGGGACGTAGGAGGTCAGCTTCACCATCGGGTCGGCGAGCAACCGGTGGTACGGCGACGTGCGGTCGACCACCATCGCGGCCTGGGCGCGCAGCACGTGGTACGCCGGGATCCGGTGGGTGAAGTCGCCGCGGGAGCCGATCGTCGCGAAGCGCTTCACCGCGTTGTAGAGCTTCTGCTCCGGCAGGCCCATGGCCACGATGTTGTCGCGCATCTTGTTGATCAGCGGCACGAACACCACGATCAGGCCGAGCACCACCTGCGGCTTGAGCAGCGCGACCGACTCGATGACCAGCTTGTGCAGCGGTCCGGCGCCGATCAGCTCGAGCACCTGGAAGTCCACCGTGATGTGCCGGGCCTCGTCGGAGTTGATGTGGCGGAAGACCTCGTGGCAGACCGGGTCCTTGACCTCGTCGAGGAGGAACTTCACCAGTGCGCCGTCGAGAGCGCACTCCAGCAACGGGATCAGGGTCGCCAGACCGGTGAGGGGCAGCCCGTCGCCGTAGTCGTCGAGGACCTTGATCGCCAGCTTGACGTTGATGTTCGGCTCGGGTGCCTTGCCGTCCTCGTCCAGCATTCCCCAGCGCTTCATCAGCGCCAGCTCGGCGTTGGCGTGCTTCTGCTCCTCGGCGTGGAAGTACTCGTAGATGCGGCGGATCGTGGGCGTCGGTGCCTTCGTGGCGAGGGACGCGAAGCCCCGTGCCCCGACGTGCTCGATCCACACCAGGTCGGCCATGAACGGCAGCATCTTGGCCCGGAGCTCGTCGGTCACGGTCTCGGCGCCCGGTGCGTCCCAGTCGATGTCGGCCAGCGACCACTGCTTGTCCTTGATCGTCTGCAGCATGGCGTCGAAGTCGTAGGTCATCGTGGTGTCCTCTCGTCGGTGTGCACCGGTCGGATCAGTCGTTCGGGATCATGCGGCCCAGCAATCCGGCCACCCGGGTGTACGGCGCAGGCAGCAGGCGCTTGGTGCGCCAGAGCAGCTGGGCATCGAGCTGGGGCACGACGTAGAGCCGGCCGTGGTCGTGGGCGTCGAGGGTCGTCCGGGCCACCCGGTCGGCGGAGAAACCGACGATCCCGGCGATCCTGCGGGCCAGCCCGGCCGCTCCCGGATCGATCAGCTCGCCACCGAAGATGTTGGTCCTGACGAACGTCGGACAGAGCACGGTGACGGCGATCCTGGTGCCGGCGAGCTCGGCTGCGAGGGTCTCGGACAGGCTGACGACGCCCGCCTTGCTCACGTTGTAGGCGCCCATCCGGGGTGCCGCGGTGAAGCCCGCGGCCGAGGCAACATTGATCACGCCGCCTCGTCCGGCTTCACGCAGCGTCGGCACGAACACGTGGCAACCGTGGATCACGCCCCAGAGGTTGACGCCGATGGTCTGCTGCCAGTCGGCCATCGGCGCCTCGCCGACGACCTTGCCGCCAGCACCGATCCCGGCGTTGTTGATGATCACGTGCGGTGCGTGGCCGAGCCAGTCGAGGGCCGTGTCGTGGAGGGCC
>NZ_JBMCZA010000195.1:3115-3444 GCF_048654705.1 Nocardioides sp. CPCC 206348 | reverse complement strand
GACGCGATCAGGTCGACCGTCTCCTTGAGCCCGACCTCGTCCACGTCCGAGCAGACCACCCGCCCATCGCGCCGAGCGAGCTCCCGGGCGAAGGCCCGGCCGATCCCGCTGCCGGCGCCCGTCACGACGGCTCCGGCGTCGCGAGTGCGTTGGCGTCCCATCACGCCTCCTTCACCAGGGTCAGTGCGCCGCGGCGGCTCTGCGCCTCCAGCTCGGCGTCGACGAAGGCGGCCGCCCGCGCGAGGGCGCGGTCCGCCTCGGGCACCAGGCGAGGCAGCGCCTGGAAGACATGCATCTGCTCGGGCCACACCTCGAGCTGGCAGCGGGCT
>NZ_JBMCZA010000195.1:0-3059 GCF_048654705.1 Nocardioides sp. CPCC 206348 | reverse complement strand
GGGAACCGGTCGGCCCCGTCGAAGGTCAGGCGCAGGCGCGGGTGCGTCTCGCCGGCGACGTACAGGTCGACCAGGCTTGCGGCCCTGGACGCCGAGGTCATCGGGTCGCGCCGCATCCGTTCGCGCGACGCGGCCAGCGCCATGCTCAGGTCCAGCACCGGCGAGAAGGCGACAAGCGCGGCCGGGGGCGTCCGGCCCTCGCGGATCAGCTCGAGGGCGAGGTCGACCGCGAGGTGGCCGCCGGCCGAGTCGCCGGCCAGCACGATCCGGTCGGCCGGGTGGCCCTCGCCGAGGAGCCAGTCGTACGCCGCCCGGACGTCGTCCGCGGCGCTGGGGAAGCGGTGGGAGGGCGCGAGCCGGTAGTCGCAGGCGAACACCGGGAGCCCGGTCCTCGCCGACAGCCGCGTGGTGATGCCGCGGTGGGTGCGGGCCGAGCAGATCGCGTAGCCGCTGCCGTGGATGTAGAGGATGACGGCGTCGTCGCGGTCGGCCCCGGGTGCCCGCACCCACTCGCCGCGCGGACTGGGGCCGGTGGCCACCGGCTTGGCGACCCGGCTGATCCTGCTCCCGCGGATCGGTGGCCCGACGGCGGCCATGAAGGTCGCGACGAGGCCGCGGGTGAACCGGATGCCGGAGGTGTTCAGCGGGATCGCGAGGGTCAGTGGCCGCAGGGTGACAGCCGTCAGGTCGGCCGTCACCCTGCTGCGAAGCGAGCCGCGTCGTCGAGGCTCAATCTGAAGGCGCATGCCCTCAGATTGCAATCTGAGGGCACCTGCCGTCAAGATGTTCGTGTGCAAAGTTCACCTGCCCCGCGCCGGAGCTACGGCGGCAAGTCGGCCGACCAGCGCCGCGCCGAGCGACGCGAGGCCGTGCTCGGCGCTGCGCTCGAGATCTGGCAGGAGAGCGGCTGGGCGGCCGTGACGATGCGCGGCGTCTGCGCGCGGGCCGGGCTGACCGACCGGTACTTCTACGAGAGCTTCACCGACCGCGACGCGCTCCTGGCCGCGATCTGGGACCAGATGCGCGACGAGACCCTGACGATGCTGCTGGGCGCGATCACGCCGTACGCCGACGACGACCCGGTCGAGCAGCTGCATGCCGCGCTGGTGGCCATCGTCCACCACGTCGGCGACGAGCCTCGTCGTGCGCAGATCATCTTCGGCGACCACTCGGGCAGCGCCGTCCTCGAGCAGCGCCGACGCGACACGATCCAGATGGCCGTCGACCTGGTCATCGACCTTGCACGGCCCTACCTGCGCGCCGATGTGGACGAGGTCGCGTTCCGGGTGACCGTCCTGATGGGAATCGGCGGGTTCGTGGAGACGATCCTGGCCTGGCGGTCCGGCCTGATCACCGTGGACACCGATGCCCTCGTCGAGCACCTCGCGGGCGTGAGCGTCGACCTCGCTCCGCGATTCCTGCGTCCCTGGCGCTGAGGTCCGCCGTTCGGCAACCAAATCACCGGATCCGGCATCAGACCAGACACAATCCCCAGTGATGAAGGACCTGCCATGAACCGCCTCACCATCGTCTCCCTCACGGCTGCCGCCGTCCTCGGATCGGCGGGCGGCGTCACCCTCGCCGTGGCCAGCGGGGGCGACGACGACAGCACCGGGCGCGACACCTCGTCGCGGTCGACGGCGAAGGAGACGGGCACCAGGGCCACGGACGGCCAGGAGGACGGCTCGGAGGACGGCGGTCTCTTCTACTACGCGGACGGCGCGATCCACGACGGCGACCAGGACGTCGCCGTACCCACCGGCGTCGGAACCGGCGAGGTCGTCGCGCTCCAGCGGGTCAAGGGCGGGTGGCTCTTCATCGAGGGTGCCGAGGACGGCAGCGGCGACCCGCTGCGGATCGGCACGTTCGTCGGCGCCGACGGCAGGAGCTGGCGCATCGGTGAGTGGCGCGGCCCGTGGGACGTCTCGGCCGAGCGGGACCGGGTGGTCTACGGCAACGGCGTGACCTGGAAGTCCGCCGAGTTCGCGACCCGGAGGGCGACGCCGCTCGACGTCATCGACGGCCCCGGCGAGGAGCTCGACTTCATGACCACCTCGCTCAGCATCCCCGGTATCGCCCTCACCGCGAAGGGCGTGCTGACCGGGTGGGAGGTCGGCAAGGAGCACCTGGTCGTGGAGACCGACACCGACCGCTGGTCGCACGAGCTGCTCGTCCTGCCGCGCGACATCGACGTCCCGCAGACGTCCGGCGACGGGAAGTACGCCGTCGGCAGCACCCCCAACCCCGACTACGCACCCGAGAACCCGGTGGGTGGCTGCGTGACCGGCGGCCGGTTGGACGCGGTCGAGCAGTGGTGGGACCAGTGCGAGCGCCGCGCGGCCTCGGCGGCGCCGTACTCCAGCGACGGGGAGCAGCTCCTCCTCGGCGTCGCCACCGGCGACGGGCCCTCGCCGTCGAAGCTGGAGGTCGTCGACTCGACGACCGGCAACCTGCGGCACGAGTTCGACCCGGGCGGCTACCTGATGGGCGCCGAGTGGGCCGACGATGCGGACACCGTGGTGGCCCTCACCGGCCAGGACAGCACGTCGGCCCTGTCCATCCAGCGCTGCGTCATCACGACCGCGAAGTGCACGAACGTGCTGAAGGTCGAGGGCACCGTGGTGCTCGGCTCGTCGACCTGAGCGCTCAGTCCTTCGGGCACGCAGCCTTGATGAGCAGGTCGCCGACCGGGCGGGTGGCGGTCCCGCCCGGACCGACCGCCCGCACGCTCACACCGTGGGTGCCGATGGCGCCGGGGTCGTAGCCCGACGGAAGGGTGGCCGTCCACGAGCTTCCACTCGCGGTCATCGCGAAGGTGCGTGAGACGCCGGCGATCAGCACGGTCACCTTGGTGGCGTTGCGGACCCGCGCCTGCACCTGCACCGTGTACGTCGGGCAGTAGTTGCCCTGGTAGACGGTCGGTGGGTTGCCCGCGATGGAGGCGGCGTCGATGACCGGCGCCGGCTGGGGCTCCGGCTCCGGGGTCGGCTTCTCGGTCGGCTTCCTCGTCGGCCTGGGTTCGGGCTTCGGTTCGACCGTCGGGGTCGCGCTCTCCGACG
>NZ_JBMCZA010000194.1:22864-26999 GCF_048654705.1 Nocardioides sp. CPCC 206348 | reverse complement strand
TCGAAGCCGCACCCCGAGACGCCGTACGAGAAGACCGGGGTGAAGCTCGGCGACGAACAGTTCGCCGTGGCCGCGGACTGGGAGGCTGCCGGCCGGCTCGCCCTGGTCGGCATGGGTGTCGAACCGGGCCTGTCCGACGTGTTCGCGCGCTACGCCGCCGACCACCTGTTCTCCGAGATCGACGAGCTCGGCACCCGCGACGGCGCCAACCTCGTGGTCACCGACGACGCAGGCAAGGAGATCTTCGCGCCGTCGTTCTCGATGTGGACCACGATCGAGGAGTGCCTCAACCCGCCGGTGATCTGGCAGGACGGCGCCTGGCACACCACCGCGCCGTTCAGCGAACCGGAGGTCTTCGACTTCCCCGAGGGCATCGGGCCCGTCGAGTGCGTCAACGTGGAGCACGAGGAGGTGCTCCTCATGCCGCGGTGGATCGACTGCAAGCGGGCGACCTTCAAGTACGGACTCGGCGAGGAGTTCATCACCATCCTCAAGGTGTTGCACACGCTCGGGCTGGACCGCACCGAGAAGGTGCGGGTGAAGGGGGTCGAGGTCTCACCGCGCGACGTCGTCGCTGCCGTGCTGCCCGACCCGGCGACCGTCGGGCCGCGGATGACGGGCAAGACCTGCGCCGGCCTCTGGGTGACCGGTACCGGCAAGGACGGCGCCCCGCGGTCGACGTACCTCTTCCACGTGGTCGACAACGAACAGACCATGGCGGAGTACGGGCACCAGTGCGTGGTCTGGCAGACGGCGATCAACCCGGTCATCGCGCTCGAGCTGCTGGCCACCGGAGTGTGGCAGGGCACCGGCGTGCTGGGGCCGGAGGCGTTCGACGCGGTGCCCTTCCTCGACCTGCTCACCGCCTACGGTTCGCCGTGGGGCCAGCGGGAGCAATGACGACGCATCCCGCCCACGCGCTGGCCGACGCGGCGGCCCCACGACCCCTGTGGCTCGACACTCCCCTGCGCCCGGCGGCCCGGCCGTCCGTTGGCGACGAGGTCGTCGACCTCCTGGTCATCGGCGGCGGTTTCACCGGTCTCTGGACGGCCTTGCGGGCGAAGGAGCGCGACCCGGACCGGTCCGTGCTCCTGGTCGAACGCGACCGGATCGCCGAACACGCGACCGGTCGCAACGGCGGGTTCTGCGAGGCCAGCCTGACCCACGGACCCGCCAACGGGAAGGACCGTTGGCCCGACGAGTACGACGACCTGGAACGCCTCGGCCAGGAGAACCTCGACCAGATCGAGGAGACCGTACGGCGTCACGGGATCGACTGTGACTTCCGGCGATCCGGGCAGCTCGAGGTCGCCACCCGACCGCACGAGGTGGACCTGCTCGAGCCCGACGTCGACGGGTTCCTCGACGCGGACGCCGTACGCACGTTGCTCGACTCCCCCACCTACCTCGCCGGCCGACTCGACGCGGACGGCTGCGCGATGGTCGATCCGGCCCGGCTGGCCTGGGGCCTGGCCGACGCGGCCGAGTCCCTCGGCGTCCGGATCGCCGAGAACACGGCCGTCACCCGGATGCGTCGCCGCGGCGACCTGGTCGAGGTGCGCACCGCCCACGGCACGATCCGGGTCCGGCAGGTCGCGCTGGCGACCAACGTCTTCACCTCGCTGTTGCGCCGCCTCCGCCAGCGGGTCGTCCCGGTCTACGACCACGTGCTCGCCACCGAGCCGTTGTCGCCGGAACAACTGGCGTCCCTCGGCTGGACCGACCGCTTCGGTGTGGCCGACAGCGGCAACCTCTTCCACTACTACCGGCTCACCGAGGACAACCGGATCCTGTGGGGCGGCTACGACGCGGTCTACCACTTCGGCAAGGGCATCGACGCGCGCCACGAACAACGCCCGGAGACACACCGGTTGCTGGCCGAGCACTTCTTCACGACCTTCCCCCAGCTCGAGGGACTGGGCTTCTCCCACCGCTGGGGAGGCGTGATCGACACCTGCTCGCGGTTCTGTGCCTTCTTCGGCCTGGCTCGCAAGGGCCGCGTGGCCTACGCGACCGGTTTCACCGGCCTGGGGGTCGGCGCCTCGCGGTTCGCCGCCGACGTGATGCTCGACCTGCTCGAGGGTCGACCCACCGAGCGCACCCGGCTGGCCATGGTGCGCGAGAAGCCGACGCCCTTCCCGCCCGAGCCCTTCGCATGGGTCGGGATCCAGCTCACCCGGTGGGCGTCGGCCCGCGCGGACGTGACCGGACGACGCAACCTGTGGCTGCGCACCCTGGACCGCTGGGGACTGGGCTTCGACTCCTGACGCGATGCGCCGGAGGAACTTCCACCGTTCCGCCTCCGGCAACCCCCGCCCGGGACTAACGTCCGCACCAGAAGGGGGCTTCGTGATGATGCGATTCCTGGCGCGCCTGTTGGCCGCAATCCTGTTCCTCACCCTGGCTGTCGACGCCACCGCTGCGGAGGCGGCCACCCGACCCTCCGCGCCGCGGGCGGTGAAGGCGACACCCGGCAACCTGGCCGTCAAGGTCAGCTGGGTCGTCCCCGCCTCGAACGGCGGCGCTGCGATCGACCGGTACGCCGTGCAGCGGTGGAATCCGACCACGCGGAAATGGGTCACCGTCAAGATCACGACGGCCAGCACCAGGTCGTGGACGAACACCGGTCTCACCAACGGGACGAAGTACTTCTTCGTGGTCCTGGCGCACAACCGACTCGGGTGGGGCAGGCCGAGCGCGCAGGTCTCCGCAACGCCACGCACGGTGCCGTTGTCCCCGCGCTTCCTCGAGGCCGACGTCTACGACAGGGCACTCGGCACCTTCTGGGTGGCGCCCAGCAGCAACGGCGGCGCACCCGTCGACTCCTACCGGGTCGAGATCTCGACCGATGGTGCGACGTGGACCAACCCCAAGGACGTGCCCACCGTCGGCGTCAAGACGACCGCCCCGGTGATGTTCAGCCTCCTCACCGCCGGCAACAGGTACTGGGTGCGCGTGCGCGCCCACAACGCGGCAGGCTTCGGTGTCGGCACCAGCTCCGGCCCCTACCGCGCCATCGCTCCACCCGGCCCGGTCACGAGCCTGGACGCCGTCGTTGGAGACGGCCAGGTCGAGCTGAGCTGGGTGGCTCCACCCTCACCGGCCAGCGCCCCCGCCATCGCCCAGTACAAGGTCGAGAGGAGCACGGACGGCACGACGTGGACGGAGATCGCCGTGACGACCGACGACTCCTACCTCGCCACCGGGCTCACCAACGGGACCACCTACCAGTTCCGGATCAGCGCCCGGTCAGCCATCGAGCGGGTCGGGTATGGCACGACGGCGACCATCACTCCGAGTGCGCCGGGCTCGCCCGGCGTTCCGCTGAGCCCGACGCTCGAAGGGAGCGACAGCGACACCACGCTGGACTGGTCGGCGCCCACCAGCAACGGCGCCAGCGCCTTGACGAAGTACGAGGTCGAGTCGTGGACCGACCCGACGGCGCGGTCCGTTCAGGAAGTGGATCCCGGCACCACGGAGGCATCAGTGGACGAGCTCGCCCTCACCCACACCTTCCGGGTACGGGCGTGCAACGCCATCAGCTGCGGTGCCTGGTCGGCCGAGATCGGACCCATCCCGGGTGTGGTCCAGGACCTCGCCGCCGAGGCGACCGGATCGACGGTGTCCCTCGACTGGGAGGCGCCGGCCAACGCCGCCGTCGCTGTCACCGACTACACGGTGTCGCGCAGCACGACGACCGACGGTCCGTGGACCGAGCTCGACACGACGGCCGGGACGGCCTTCGTCGACGAGACCGCGTCACCCGAGACGACGTACTGGTATCGGGTCGTCGCGAACGGCGCGGACGGATCCGGCGGGTGGGAACCCATCGAAGTCACGACGGGCCCGGCACACCTCCTCAGCGCCTCGCCGACGTCGATCACGGTCAACGAGAACGGCAACAACACGTTCCAGGTGACCCTGGATCCCGTGGTCACCGAGGACACGGTGATCCAGGTGGCGACGTCGGACTCGTCGGCGGCTGTTCCCGCCTCGTCGACCGTGACGATCCCGTCGGGCCAGTCCTCGGCGAACGTGACCATCAACGGGATCAACGACCTCAACCTCGCCGCGGAGGCGGTGACGATCACGTTGAGCTACGGGACGCAGGCGAAGCAGGTCTCGGTCACGGTGA
>NZ_JBMCZA010000194.1:22373-22854 GCF_048654705.1 Nocardioides sp. CPCC 206348 | reverse complement strand
ACGTGACCATCAACGGGATCAACGACCTCAACCTCGCCACCGAGGCCGTGACGATCACGCTGACCTACGGGACGCAGACCAAGCAGGTCTCGGTGACCGTGGTCGACGACGACGTCCAGACGATCGTCGCCGACCCCACCGCAACCGTCACCGCGGGAGGGAGCACGCAGGTCGACGTGTCACTCGAATTCCAGCCGACCATCAACGTCACCGTCAATGTCGGCTCCAGCGACACGGACACGGCCACCGTCACGCCCAGCGTCCTGACCTTCACCCCGTCGAACTGGAACACGCCCCAGTCCGTGACGATCAACGGTGTCGCAGCCGGTGGCGCCACGGTCTCCCTCACGTCGACCGGCGTGACGACCAAGACGATCGACGTCACCGTCGAGGAACCCTAGGACCGGCGCAGCTTTCGTCGTACCCAGGAGATCGGCAGCAGACAGAAGGGAAGCCCGAGCCCCAGCAGGATCAGGGGCAA
>NZ_JBMCZA010000194.1:19886-22363 GCF_048654705.1 Nocardioides sp. CPCC 206348 | reverse complement strand
ACCAAGACGATCGACGTCACCGTCGAGGAACCCTAGGCGCGGCGCAGCTTTCGTCGTACCCAGGAGATCGGCAGCAGGCTGAACGGCAGCCCGAGCCCCAGCAGGATCAGGGGCAGGCCGAGCGAGCGGCTGTAGAGCTCGTCGCCGCGAACGGTGGCGGTGATCGTGTCGCCGACCTCGTTGTCGCCCGAGCCCTGGATGGGGCCGGTGTGGACGACGCCGTCCTGGGTCCAGCGGGCGGTGCAGTACTGGGAGGCCTTCTTGTAGCCCACGTCGAGGTCGCAACCGAGCACCTCGGCCTCGACCTTCTCCCCAAACTGTCGCTGCCCGAGCAGCCACAGTCCGGACCCCACCAGCACCAGCGGGATGATCATGATGACGGCGACCAGGACGTTCACGACGATCTTCATCGGGAGCGATTCAGGAGGGCGCTGCACCTCGGTCATGGATCGAGCATGGCACCGCCGCCGCGCACCGGGAATGGCGCGAACGGACTAGTTCCGAGGCCCACGGACGCGGTCATCTAGCATGACGACGATCCCCATGACGACGTCTCCCTCGCCCTCGCGCCAGCGCAAGCTGCTGCTCGCGGTGGACGCGCCGTCGCTCCTGCACCGCAATCACCACGCGCGGGCGCACACCCGCCTCTCGGACCGCTCGGGGCGCCCCGCCTGGGCGCTGCACGGGATGCTGCGCCAGATCATCGAGTCGATCGACGCGTTCGCGCCGGACGCCGTGATCTTCGGTCTCGACGACCGCGCCGCCTCGCTGCGCCGCGACTTCTACCCCGACTACAAGGCCGGGCGCGCGGAGAAGGACGACCAGCTCGTCGACCAGCTCGACCGCGCCGGCGCACTCCTCGACGCCCTCGGCCTGGCGACGCTCACTCCCCCGGGCCTCGAGGCCGACGACGTCAACGCGTCCGCCGCCACGTGGGCCGAGGACAACGACTGGAACTGCGTCATCATCACGTCCGACCGTGACGCGTTCGCCCACATCAGCGACCGCACCTCGATCCTTCGCCTCATCGACGGCGGCATCAACGGCTCACCCCTGCTCACGCCCAGCCGGCTCAAGATCATGTACGGCGTCGCGGCGGAGAACTATCTCGAGTACGCCGCGCTGCGCGGTGACGCCAGCGACAACCTGCCCGGCGTCAACGGCATCGGCGAGAAGTCGGCGTCCGCGCTGCTCTCCCACATGGGCTCGATGCAGGCGGTGTGGGCCGACATCGACCACAACAACGGCGACGCGCTGCTCGCCGCGTTCGACAGCTGGGCCGAGGAGACGGGTGCGCGCCGGATCGGTGCGAGCATGCTCAAGCGCCTCACCGCCGAGGGCGCGCGGGAGCGCTTCGAGTTCAACGTCCGGATCATGTCCGGGCGCACCGACCTGGACCTCGGCCTCACCCCGGACATCCCGGGCACGCCGGGCCTGCTGCCGCTCGACATCGACCGGGTCGCCCGCGTGGTCGGCCACCTCAACATGGAGGCGACCACCGAGCTCGCGCTGCGCGTCCTGACCGGCATCCCCGCATCCGCTGGGCGATGATGGCCGGGTGACCGAGGACGCACCCGCGCAGGGACTCACGGAGGTGCTCGCGCGGCGCTTCCTCACCACCGACGCCGCCCGCAGCGAGAAGGTCGACCGCTGGCACGGTCGCGGACGTCGTACCGCAAGGGAGAACATCGCCGACCTGGTCGACGACGGATCCTTCGTCGAGTACGGCCGCTTCGTCACCGCCGCCCAGGAGTCCCGCCGGCCTCTCGCGGAGCTGGTCGTCGAAGCGCCCGCCGACGGGATCATCGGTGGCACGGCCACCATCGACGGGCACCCCTGCGCGGTCCTCTCCTACGACTACCTCGTGATGGCCGGGACCCAGGGCATGCGCGGGCACCGCAAGTCCGACCGGCTGATCGAGCTGATCGGCCGGATGGGGCTGCCGACGGTCTTCTTCACCGAGGGCGGCGGTGGTCGTCCCGGCGACACCGACCTGCCTCTCGTCTCCGCGCTCGACGTCGGGTCGTTCGCGCTGTGGGGTGAGCTCCAGGGCGTGGTCCCACGCATCGCCGTCGTCTCCGGCCGGTGCTTCGCCGGCAACGCCGTGCTGGCCGGCTGCGCCGACCTGCGGATCGCCACCCCGGACGCGAACCTCGGCATGGCCGGCCCCGCGATGATCGCCGGCGGCGGGCTCGGCCAGTTCGCCGCGGAGGAGATCGGGCCCGCCGACGAGCAGGCCGCCAACGGTGTGCTGGACGTGGTCGTCGATGACGAGGCCGAGGCCGTTGACGTCGTACGACGACTGCTGGCCTGCCTGCGCGGTCCCACCACCGACAGAGGCAGCACGGTGGTTGCCGACGACCAGGACGTCCTGCGCACGATGCTGCCGGAGAACGACCGCGAGGGCTTCGACGTCCGCCCGGTCGTCGAGACCCTGGCCGATCCGGACACGCTGACCTGGCTGCGCGAGGGCTGGG
>NZ_JBMCZA010000194.1:16691-19821 GCF_048654705.1 Nocardioides sp. CPCC 206348 | reverse complement strand
GACGCGTCGGCGAAGGCCGCGGACTTCCTGGAGCTGTGCGAGCGCTGGGAGCTGCCGGTGGTCTCGCTGGTCGACACCCCGGGCTTCATGGTCGGCCCCGAGGCCGAGCGCACGGGCCTGGTCCGACATGCCTCGCGGATGGTGACCGCCGGTGCCGTGCTGACGGTTCCGCTGGTCGGTGTCGTCCTGCGCCGCGGCTACGGGCTCGGCGCGCAGGCCATGCTCGGCGGCAGCACCCACCGACCGCTGCTCACGGTGGCGTGGCCGGGCGCGCACCTCGGGGCGATGGGGCTGGAGGGCGCCGTCCGGCTGGCGCTGGCCCACGAGCTCGCCGCCATGCCCGAGCAGGAGCGCGAAGCAGCCGTGGTCGAGCACACCGCCCAGCTCCGCGACCACGCCAAGGCGCTCAACGCCGCCCGGATGTTCGAGATCGACGACGTGATCGACCCGGCCGAGACCCGCGCGGTGATCGTCGCGACCTTGCAGCGCGCGACCCCGCGCCGCTGACACACAGCTACCCGGGCTCAGCGACCGGCAGCAAGTACGACCTCAGGCGTCCATCGCGGCCACGCCGCCAGGCCCACGAGTCGCCCGCGCTCGAAACGCGCGATTTCGTGCAGGGGACGAGCGATCCGCGAGTTGTCGTAGAACGTGGTGCGGTCTGCTGCCTCGCTCGCGCTCACAACGAGTTCCCAGAGCCGCGCGTGCCGCTGCCGGATCTTCTCCTCAGGCACGGCATGCCCACCCCTTCGCACTCGCTCGGCCACCCGCGCAATGCTGAGGTCGACCGGAACCAGGATCACGTGGAGATGGACCAGATATCCATGAGCGACCGCGGCCCGGACCAGGCCGACCTTGCTGGGATGGCTGAACACCGTCTCGGTGATGAACGAGGCGCCCGCGGCCAGCATCGACACACGCTCATCGGCCGCCAGTCGCGACGCTTGGTAGGCGTGCTCCAGCTCTTGCCCCGGCCACTCACGCGCTGCAATGACGTCCGCGTTGATGAACGGCAACCCCGTCGAGGGAACCAGTACCCGCTCCGCAAGCGTGGACTTCCCTGCCCC
This sequence comes from Nocardioides sp. CPCC 206348, assembly GCF_048654705.1. NCBI lineage: Bacteria > Bacillati > Actinomycetota > Actinomycetes > Propionibacteriales > Nocardioidaceae > Nocardioides > Nocardioides sp. CPCC 206348. Next base: position 18,754 of record NZ_JBMCZA010000194.1, on the reverse strand, counting down.
GTTCGGCCCCGCGAGCAGGTGGAGGACAGGTGTGCTCACAGCGTGGAGCGGATGACGACGACACCGTCATCGTCAACCTCGGACCACGACTCACCGGCCGCCCTGAACTCGCCCTCCAGGTCGAGACCCTTGCGCGCAGCATCGATTCGTTCGTCCCATGCGGTCCGTACGACCGCCTGCTCCGGGTCGGCAAGGGTGTCGTACGACTGCTCCCCTGCGAGCACACGCTCGATGTCGCGATGACTCATCTGGTGGGATGCTTCGAGCTCGCGCCCGAGGCGGGCCCAGTGGCTGAGCTGCTGGGCGGCGCTCCGGCTCATGACCGCGCCAGTCGCCTTGGCGGCCTCGAACAATTCACCGTCAATCCGGGTCGGCATCGTCGACATGCTCAACCACCTCCACCGTCAGTGTAGCAACCTGCTACACACCGTGGTCCTGCCCTACTTGTCGAGCTTCTTCTTCAGGAACCAGGCACCGAGACCCAGCGCCGCGGCACCGGCCGCGATCGTGCCGGGACGGTTCTGCCAGCGCGTGTACTCCTCGGCGACCTGCGGCCACGCCTCGCCGATCACAGCGGCGGCGTCCTCCGGCGTGGCCTTCAGTCCCTCGACGGAGACGGGCGTCCCGAAGACCATCCGCACCTTGCGCGGCAACGGCCAGCGCCGCTTATCCGTGCCCGTGATGGTGGTCGGGATCAGCGGAGCACCGGCCTCGATCGCGAGCCGGGCGGCGCCACGCTTCGGTGCGCCCAAGCCCTCCTCGCGCACGCGGGTGCCCTCGGGGAACAGCGCCAGCGCGTCGCCGCGGGCGAGGATCGCGCGAGCGGTCTCTAGGGCTTCCTCGTCGGAGGAGCCACGGCGGACCGGGAACGCCCCGAGGCGCAGGAAGACGCCCGCCAGCGGACCCTCGAAGTGCTCGGCCTTGCCCATGAAGTGCACCGGCCGACGCAGCACGATGGCGACGAAGAACGGGTCCCAGAAGCTCTTGTGGTTGGGCACGATCACGACCGGCCCCTTCTTGGGGACGTTCTCCTTGCCCGTCGCGGTGAACCCGCACACGATCCGCAGGATCAACGCCGCGGTGTACTTCACCACCAGGTAGAGCGGACCGCTCACACCCTTCTCGCGCGCGATCCGGTGGGCTTCTTCGTTCGTCGTCGGCACGACAGCCATCTTGGCGCGGGCGACACGATCCGGCCAGTGGCTCGCCGGACCCGGGGTCAGCGGGCCGGCGGATCGATCAGTGGACGAGGTCGCGCCAGTTCGTGGGTACGGCGCCGCGCGGGCCGGGCGCGGGCTGGTCCTCGGGGTGCGAGGTCGGTGCCGCGAGCGGCGGGCCGTCGTAGTAGTCCTCGACGACGTAGTCCCAGAACCAGTCCTCACCCGGCTCGAAGGTCTGGACCAGTTGATGACCGGTCTGCTCGAAGTGCGCGGTCGCGTGCTGCTCCGGCGACGAGTCGCAGCAGCCGACGTGGCCGCAGGCCGCGCACCGGCGCAGGTGCACCCACCAGCCTCCGGCAGCCGAACACTCCTGGCACCCGGGTCCACTCGGTGCTGCGTTGACGTCGATGGCCGGGTTCTGGTCGCTGGTCACAGCGCGACGCTAACGGGGCGCGCGCGCCGACACCACCCCTTCCGGCGAACGCCTACTCTCGTGCCGTGGAGCCCCTCGGCCAGTACCCCGATCCGATCCATGTCGTCGCGCACCTCAGTGACCCGCACCTGCTCGCCACGTCGCTGCAGTACGGCGTCGTGGACACCGCCGCGCACCTCGAGCGCGCGCTGGAGCGACTCGCCCGGCTGCCCATGCCACCCCAGGCCCTCGTGTTCACGGGTGACCTCGCGGACAAGGCCGAACCGGCGGCGTACGCGAAGCTGCGCGGGATCGTCGAGCCCGCGGCCGCGGCCCTCGGCGCCCAGGTGGTGTGGGTGATGGGCAACCACGACGAACGGGCGACCTACTCCCGGGAGCTGTTCGACCACGACCTCGGGGACAGCGACGCCCCTCAGGACCGTGTGTACGACGTCGACGGGCTCCGCATCGTCGCGCTCGACACCAGCGTC
>NZ_JBMCZA010000194.1:16236-16681 GCF_048654705.1 Nocardioides sp. CPCC 206348 | reverse complement strand
CTGGCCGAGCTGATCGAGCTGCACGACCAGGAGCGCCTCGCCGCGGTGGTCCAGGGCTCCGACGTGCGCGGGATCCTCGGCGGCCACTTCCACTTCACGTCGTTCTCGACCTTCGCCGGCGTCCCGGTCTCGGTCGCCTCGGCCACCTGCTACACCTCCGAGATCGCACCCGACCAGCGCCTGCTCTCCGGTGTCGACGCGAACCAGGCGTTCACGATGCTGCACCTCTACGAGGACCGCGTCGTGCACTCCGTGGTGCCCGCTCTCGACGGACCGGAGGTCACCGGTCACGGCCTGGACATGCTGGAGCCGTTCAACGCGCTGACGCCGGCGGAACGGTTCGACATGGTGTCGCGCAAGGACTCGCTGCTGAACAAGCCGCCCGCGTAGTGCGGGGCGTCCGGGAACCGGCCGGCCTCACCAGGTCCGGCGCACCGGCATCCCT
>NZ_JBMCZA010000194.1:12801-16226 GCF_048654705.1 Nocardioides sp. CPCC 206348 | reverse complement strand
GAACGGTTCGACATGGTGTCGCGCAAGGACTCGCTGCTCAACCGGCCGCCCACCTAGGGAGGGCGTGTCGTCCGGAACCGGTCGGCCTCACCAGGTCCGGCGCACCGGCATCCCGGCCACCCGGTCCTGAGCCGCGCCGATCCTGCGCCCGGACAGCTCGTCCCAGCGAAGCCGGAGCCACCTGGCGTCGTCGCGGCGCACCCAGCGCGGCGGACCCGGCGTGTGGCGCTCGCTTTCGGAGCGCTCGTCGTCGGACAACAGCTCGCCCTGGCCGCGAGCCACGACGGACCAGCCGTGCCAACGCTCGTAGTCGACCTGGTCGACCTCGAACAGCAGCGTCGCGCCGTTGCCGTACTGATCGATCAAGGAGCCGGTCGCCGTCCGGACCAGGATGGCGTCCCCGACGGTGACGTAGTTGACGGGCAGGATCTCGGCACCGCGCGGGCCGTCGCGCAGGACCAGCCGGCCGAAGACGCCGGCGCGCAGCAGTTCCTCGCACTCCGACGCGGTGAGCTCAGTGATCGTCGACATGTCCCGATCCTCCACGCCCGGACGCGACTGCGGCAGGGCCGAAGGTCCTCGACCCCCGTCAGGTGATCAGCGCCGCGGCACCGACCAGGTCAGCGTCGTACCCCGCCCGGCTCCGGAATCGACAGCCAGCGTTCCGCCACGCTGCTCAGCCCGGATGCGGATGTTGGCGATCCCGCTCTCGGCGCCCGTCGACTCCATGCCCTTGCCGTTGTCCTGGACCGTGAGCACGACGTGGTCGCCGGCCGCGACGATGATCGAGATCGCCGTCGCCTCGGCGTGACGACTGGCGTTGGACAGGCACTCGGCCAGGACGGCCAGCAGATCAGGCGCCAGCTCCAGGGGCACCAAGGTGCGGACCGGTCCCTCGAACCGCAGCGACGGCTTGAACTTCAGGGTCGACGACGCGCGCTCGACGAGCCGGGTGACCTCCGCCTGGACGTCGCCTGCCGTGTCGAGCGAGCTCAGGCCGAAGATCGCCCGGCGAATGTCCTTGATGGTGGCATCGAGATCGTCGACCGCCTGCTCGAGACGGGCGGCGACCTCCGGGCGTTCGACGAGACGGGCGGCACCCTGGAGCCCCAGGCCGACGGCGAACAGTCGCTGGATGACCAGGTCGTGGAGGTCGCGCCCGATCCGGTCGCGGTCCTCGAAGACCGCGAGCCGACGCTGCTCGTCCCGCGCCTCGGCCAGCTGCATGGTCAGGGCCGCCTGCTCGGCGTACGACGCCACCAGCTGGGTGTCGAGCGCGTAGTAGCGGTCCTCGTTCTGGGTCGACCAGGCCAGTGACAACGTGCCGCGGACGGTGGCCGACGGGGAGAACGGCACGGCGAGGAGCGGACCGATCTCCGGCAGGCCGGGGATGCCCGCGGCACCACCGGCCTCGGTGATGTCCTCGATGGCGCAGCACTCGCCCTTCTCCAGGGCACCCTGCGCGGCGACGTCCACTGCTGCCAGGGAAGCGAGTGCCTCGCCCGTCAGCGCGACCCCGGCAATCGCGACAACCTGCTGGTCGCGCTCAGGGCCGTCGACCATGATCCACGCGGCGTTCGCGCTCCCGACCTCGCGTGCCTGGTCCACGACGGCCGCATACGCGTCGTCCACCGACACCGGGTCCGAGACGACCGCGGCGATCGCAGCCGTCGCACGGGCCCACGTCTCCCGTGTGGTCGTCTCCTCGTAGAGGCGGGCGTTCTCGATGGCGACGCCGGCTGCGGCAGCGAGCGCGACGACCACTTCCTCGTCCTCGGCGGTGAAGTCGCCGCCGCCGACCTTCTCGGTCAGGTAGAGGTTTCCGAACACCCGCTCCCGGATTCGCACGGGGACGCCGAGGAAGGAGCTCATCGGCGGGTGGTTCTCCGGGAAGCCGTACGACGACGGGTGCTCGGCGATGTCGTGCAGGCGCAGCGGCGCGGGTCGGTCGATGATCAGGCCGAGCAGGCCGTGCCCCGTCGGCAGCTCACCGATCTCGGACGCCAGGTCGTCGGAGATGCCGTGGTGGATGAAGGTGCGCAGGCGCCGTCGCCGGCCCGCGCTCAGCACGCCGAGCGCGGCGTACTCGGCGTCGACGAGCCGGCTGGCGATCGCCACGATCCGCGACAGCACGCCGTCGAGGCTGAGGTCGGCCGAGATCGTGACCACCGCGTCGAGGAGCAGCTGGAGTCGCGCCTGCTGGTCGAGAGCACCGTGCATGCGGTCGAGGACCGCCCGGACCAGGTCCTCGAACTCGACGCCGTCGAGATCACCCCTCGTCGGCTCGTCGCGACCTTCGCCGACCTCGCCCATGGCGCCCCTCTCCCGTCCGACACTCGATTTTCACGCTAGCAGCGATGCGTGGCGCAAGGGGTCGAAAGACCCGAACCTCAGGGACCCGCGGACCTGTGCAGCGACCACGGCGGCGACGAGGATCGAGACGTCCCCGAAGGAGGTGGTTCCCGTGCAGATGTCTGACCGACACCCCGGAAGGCTGGTCGTCCTCAGTGATGAGGAGTGCTGGCAACTGGTGCGCAGCCGTCCCGTCGGCCGGGTCGCGTGGGCAGGCAGCGACGGCATGACCGTCCTGCCTGTGAACTTTGCGGCGGAGGACGGCGTGATCGTCCTCCGCACCACCGCCTACTCCCAGCTCGCACGCGAGTGCGCAGACCGGGAGGTCGCCTTCGAGGTGGACCAGATCGACGAGGAGAACCACAGCGGGTGGAGCGTCCTGCTCCGCGGACGCTGCCAACGCCAGGAACGCGTCGGCGACGGCCCGGCACCCTGGGTCACCGGTCCTCGGGTGCTCGGGCTGCGGATCGAGGTGCGCTCGGTGACGGGTCGCAGGCTGCAGGCCCCGGTGTCGTCGGGCTGAGCAGGTCAGGGGGCCCGCCCAGCCCGGCGATGCCGGGGGTGCAGCACGCCCGTCGTGCGATGACCGCCTCCGGCCCGACAACGTCCACACCACGTCCCGAAGGAAACCCATGAAAGCCGCAGTCGTCCACCAGTTCACCGCCCCTCTCACCCTGGAGGAGCACGAGGTCCCCACACCCGGCGCCGGCGAGGTACTCGTCCGGATCGAGGCCAGCGGCCTGTGCCACACCGACATCCATGCCGCGCACGGCGACTGGCCAGTCAAGCCCACACCGCCGTTCGTGCCGGGTCACGAGGGCGTCGGCGTCATCGAGGCGCTCGGCGACGGCGTCGTCGAACGCGCCCTCGGGGACCGGGTCGCCCTGCCGTGGCTGGGCCACGCCTGCGGTCACTGCGACCACTGCGTCAGCGGCTGGGAGACGCTGTGCGAGGAACAGCGCAACACCGGCTACTCGTTCGACGGGTCCTTCGCGGAGTACGCCGTCGCGGACGCGAAGTACGTCGTCCCGGTGCCCGACGGCGTGACCAGCTTCGACGCGGCACCTCTCACC
>NZ_JBMCZA010000194.1:2653-12754 GCF_048654705.1 Nocardioides sp. CPCC 206348 | reverse complement strand
CTGGGCCACCTCACCGTCCAGTACGCGCGCCTGGTCGGCGGCACGGTCATCGCTGTCGACGTCGACGACACCAAGCTCGACATGGCCCGCGAGCTCGGCGCCGACCACGTCGTGAACGCCCGGACGACCGACCCGGTGGCTGCCATCGAGGAGCTCGGCGGTGCGGACGTGGCGATCGTCCTCGCCGTGTCACCGTCGGTCTTCGAGCAGGCCTTCGCGTCGCTGCGCCGCGGAGGGCGCCTGATCTGCGTGGGCCTGCCTCCGGAGGCAGAGGGGCCGATGGCGCTCCCGATCTTCCCCACGGTGCTCAAGGGCATCTCCGTCATCGGCTCGATCGTCGGCAGCCGCCAGGACCTGGCCGAGGTCTTCGAGCTGCACGCCCGAGGCCGGACCCGGGTGATCGCCGAGTCCCGGAAGCTCGACGAGGTCAACGACGCCATGGCAGACGTGCTCGCCGGTCGGACGACCGCACGGATCGTCTTCGAGCTCTGAGCACGTGAAGGGCCGGCGGTCGCAGGGCCCGCCTCACTCCGCAGGCGGGTTGTTCTTCACCGCGTAGATCGCGGCTTGCGTCCGGCTGGACATGCCGAGCTTGGCGAGCAGCGAGGACACGTAGTTCTTGACCGTCTTCTCGGCCAGGAAGAGCTCCTGCGAGATCTGCCGGTTGGTGAGGCCCTTCCCGATCAGGTCGAGGACCCGAAGCTCCTGATCAGTCAGCGACTCGAGCTCCTTGTTGACCGGGGGGCCTGTCCGGATCCGCTCCAGCACCTGCGCGGTGACCAGCGGGTCGAGCGTCGACTGGCCGGCCGCGACCCGACGCACGATGTCGAGCAGGTCGTTGCCGCGGACCTGCTTGAGGACGTAGCCGGCCGCGCCGGCCATGATCGCGGCGAAGAGCGCGTCGTCGTCGTCGTACGACGTCAGGATGAGCGCCTTGATCGAGGGGTCCTGGGACCGGACGTCGCGGCACACGTCGATGCCGGAGCCGTCCGGCAGGCGCCCGTCGAGGATCGCGACATCGGGACGCAGGGCCGGGATCCGGCTGACCGCCTCCCGGGCGGAGTCGGACTCGCCGACCACCACGATGTCGCCCTCGCTCTCGAGGAGGTCGCGAATCCCGCGCCGGATCATCTCGTGGTCGTCGAGGAGGTAGACGCGGATCTGCGGTGTGCCTGCGGTCGGTGGTTCGCTCACGGTTCCCACGGTAGCCGCGATCCGCGTGCCACAGGCGAGGACCGCGGTTCCTGTCAGGAGGGGACCTTCGACCCTGCCTGACCCCTGCGAGAACAACCACAGTGGGAACGAAGGAGCAGGAGGACACCATGACGATGCGCGCAACCCCGAGCACCGAGACCGCCCCGGTGGCAGTGATCGAGCGCCTCGTGGAGCTGGCGTGCCTGGCGCCCAGCGTCCACAACACCCAGCCCTGGCTGTGGGAGTACGACGGCCGCACCATCGCGCTCCGCGCCGACCTGAAGCGCAGGCTGACGGCGTCGGACCCCCGCGGACGCAACCTGACCATCAGCTGTGGGGCGGCCCTGCACCACCTCCAGTTCGCCACGCGCGCACTCGGCTGGGAGTCCGTCGTCGAACACGTCCCACCGGACGACGACACGGTGCTCGCCCGGGTGCTGGTGGGGCGCCACGCGCACCATCCGCCCGTCCCGGCAGACATCGAGCTCCTGCGGGCCCGCTGCACCGACCGTCGACGCTTCACCGCCTGGCCGGTGCCCGACGACCAGCTCGACGCGCTCTGCCGCATCGCCGCCGCCTGGTCGGCCGACGCCGTGGCCGTGACCGACAACGCGGCCCGCTTCCGGCTCGAGCTGCTGGCGAACCGGGCCTTGACGTTCCTGGACCTCGACCCCGGCCGCGTCGAGGAGCAGGACAGCTGGATCGACCGCTCGGGCGACGAGGGCATCCCGCAGGAGCTGCTCCCGGACGACCCGGACCCCCTGCATCCGCGGACCCGGTTCCGGCCAGGTGTCCTCGAGGACACCCGACTCGTGATCCACAGTGGCGACCGGGTGATCGTGCTCGGTGCCGCCTCGGACGACGTGGGCAGCTGGCTCCGGGTCGGCGAGGCGCTCGGCGCGATCTGGCTGGAGGCCACCCGTGCCGGCATGTCGGTGGTGCCGATGACCCAGCCGATCGAGGTCGAGAGCACCCGCCACGAGATCGGCCGCACGGTGCTCGCCAGCACTTTCGAGCCGTTGCTGCTGGTCCGCGTGGGCTGGCAGGTGATCGGGCGGAGGGCACTGCCGCGCAGCCCTCGTCGTCCCCTGAAAGAGGTTCTCTCGTACTGAACCGGGGGCCAAAGGTCCCATGGGGAGGGGCATTCGGGCCGTGGGGACGGGCGGGTGCGCACTCCTAGCGTGAACGCGACAGCCCGACCAGCCAGGAGCTCCTGTGGACCCGACCGACATCGCACGGTGGCAGTTCGCCATCACGACCGTCTATCACTTCCTCTTCGTCCCGATCACGATCGGCCTGTCGGCGATCATCGCCGGCTACGAGATCACCTGGCTGCGCACGCGCAACGACCAGTGGCTGCGGCTGACGAAGTTCTTCGGCAAGCTCTTCCTGATCAACGTGGCGATCGGTGTCGTCACGGGCATCGTCCAGGAGTTCCAGTTCGGCATGAACTGGAGCGACTACTCGCGCTTCGTGGGCGACGTCTTCGGTGCCCCCCTCGCGGTCGAGGGCCTGCTCGCGTTCTTCCTCGAGTCCACGTTCCTCGGACTCTGGATCTTCGGCTGGGACCGGCTGCCACCGAAGGTGCACGCCGCGTGCATGGTGCTGTTCCACATCGGCACCCTGCTGTCGTCGTACTTCATCCTGGCGGCGAACTCGTGGATGCAGAACCCCGTGGGCTTCGCCTACAACCCGGAGACGGGTCGCGCCGAGATGAACGACTTCGCGGCCGTCATGCTGAACAAGGTCCAGCTGGCGACCTTCCCCCACGTGGTGCTGTCGGCGTACATGACGGGAGCGGCCTTCGTCGTGGGCATCGCCCTGTGGCACCTGCGGCGCGCGAGGAACGACACCGATCGCCTGATGTACCGCACCGCGGTGCGCACCGGTGCGGGGATCGTGCTGGTCGCTGCACTCGGCGTCATCGTCAGCGGCGACGTGCAGGGCAAGATCATGACCGAGGTCCAGCCGATGAAGATGGCGGCGGCAGAAGGCCTCTACGACACGGAGAAGCCCGCCGACTTCTCGATCTTCCAGCTCGGCACGCTGGACGGCGAGAAGGAGACCTTCGGGATCAAGATCCCCGGCATGCTGTCCTTCCTCGCGACCGGCACCCCCGGAGGCGAGGTCGAAGGGATCAACGACCTCCGCGAGCGCTACCAGGAGCAGTACGGCGCGGACCCCGGGGCGGCGTACTACTCCCCCGGCGACTACACCCCGGTCATCCCGCTGACCTACTGGACCTTCCGGCTGATGATGGGCCTCGGCTTGGCCGGCGCCGTCGTCGCCGCCTGGATCCTGTGGGTGACCCGCGCCGGCCGGTCCCCGGAGGGACGCGCCGTCCTGGCGGCTGCGGTGGCGCTCCCGTTCCTGCCACTGTTCGCCAACTCGTTCGGCTGGATCTTCACCGAGATGGGCCGCCAGCCGTGGGCGGTCTTCGGGTTGATGACCACCGAGCACTCCGTCTCGCCCGGCCTGAGCACCACCGAGGCGTGGATCTCGTTGCTCACCCTGACCGCGGTGTACGGCGTCCTGGCCGTCGTCGAGCTCCGGTTGCTGTTCACCTGGATCGCCAAGGGAGCCGACGAGCTGCCCTCGCCCGACGACACGGCCGGAACGGGCGACGACCGTCCGCTCGCCTTCGCCTACTGACCCGAGGACATCACCATGGAGCTCACCACCATCTGGTTCATCCTGATCGCCGTCCTGTGGGTCGGGTACTTCACCCTCGAGGGCTTCGACTTCGGCGTCGGCATGCTGCTGCCGGTCCTGGCCCGCAACGACACCGAACGCCGGGTCATGATCAACACCATCGGCCCCGTCTGGGACGGCAACGAGGTGTGGCTGCTCGTCGCCGGCGGCGCCACGTTCGCCGCGTTCCCCGAGTGGTACGCCACCCTGTTCAGCGGGTTCTACCTGCCCCTGCTGCTGATCCTGGTCGCGCTGATCTTCCGGGGGCTGGCGTTCGAGTACCGCGCCAAGCGGGACGACGACAGCTGGCGGGCCCGCTGGGACCTGGCCATCATCGTCGGCTCCTTCGTCCCGTCCCTGCTGTGGGGAGTGGCCTTCGCGAACATCCTGCGCGGCGTCCCGATCGACAGCGACCTGGAGTACGCCGGCGGGTTCTTCAACCTGCTCAACCCCTATGCGTTGCTGGGCGGTCTCACCACGCTCGGTCTCTTCCTGACCCATGGTGCGCTGTTCGTCGCGTTGAAGACGGACGGCGAGATCCGTCACCGCGCCCGCCGCCTCGCCGTACCGGCGGTGGCCGTGACGGCCCTGCTCGCCGTGGTGTTCCTGGTGTGGACCCAGCAGCAGACCGGCACTCCCGGCTCCGCCGTCGCCTTCTGCGCAGCCGCGGTGTGCCTGGTCGGCGCCGGTCTCGCCGCACACGGCCGGCGCGAGGGCTGGGCCTTCCTGGGCACCTTCCTCGCCATCGGTCTCGCTGTCGCCGGCCTGTTCCTGGCCCTGTTCCCCGACGTCATGCCGAGCACGCTGGCCGGTGGGACGAGCCTGACGACGACCAATGCGGCCGCGACGTCGTACACGCTGCGGATCATGACGATCGTCGCGGTGGTCTTCACCCCGATCGTCCTCGCCTACCAGTCGTGGACGTACTGGGTGTTCCGCAAGCGGATCGCGGTGCACCACATCCCGAACGCGGCTCCCACGACCACCCAGGTCCGATGAGGCCGAGCGACCCGCGGGTACGCCGGCTGCTGGCCCCGGCCCGCGGGAGCCTCGGCGGCGTCGTCGCCACGGGTGTGCTCGGCGGCGGACTGGTCATCGCTCAGGCCTGGGTGGTCGCCGGGCTGGTGATCGCCGTGCTGCGCGACCAGCCGCTGCTGGGCTGGGGGCTGGCCACGGTCGTCGTCCTCTCCGTGCGCGGCCTCGTCGGAGCCGCGAGCGACCTGTTCGCCGCGCGCGCCGCCACGGTGGTGGCGACGGTGCTGCGCCACCGCCTGGTCCGGGCGACCCTGGACCGTACCGGCGGGTCGGGCACCGCTCCGGGCACCGGCGCGACACCGGGCGAGGTCGCGGTCCTGGCCACGCGCGGAGTGGCCGCCGCCGAGCCGTACCTGACCCGCTACGTCCCTGCGCTGGTCGTGGCGACCGTGCTGCCGCCACTGACCGTCGTGGCGATTGCCACCCAGGACCTGCTCAGTGCGCTGATCGTCGTGTGCACCCTGCCGCTGGTGCCGGTGTTCGGTGCCCTGGTCGGCCTCGCCACGCGCGACCGCGCCGAGGAGCAGTGGCGCGCGATGGCCTCGCTGTCGGGCCACTTCCTCGACGTCGTCCGCGGACTCCCGACCCTGGTCGCCCACCGCCGGGCCCGGGCCCAGTCGGCGCGGATCGCCGAGGTGACCGACCGCTACCGCCTGGCCTCGCTGCGGACGCTGCGCATCGCCTTCGCGTCCTCGGCCGTGCTCGAGCTGGTCGCAACGCTCTCGGTCGCCCTGGTCGCGGTCACGGTCGGCGTCCGGCTGGCATCGGGCTCGCTCGGCCTGCACACTGCGCTCGTCGTACTGCTCCTGGCTCCTGAGGCCTTCTGGCCGCTGCGCAGGGTCGGCGCCGAGTTCCACGCTGCCGCCGAGGGTGCTGCCACCTTCGCAGCAGCCCACGAGCTGCTCGACGCCCCGGAGGGCGCACGGACCGACGAGGCCGCTCCGCACGGTGTCCCGCTCCTGCTGGACCGGGTCACCATCACGTTCCCCGGGCGGACGGTGCCGGCGGTGCACGACGTGTCCGCCCTCATTCCGGCCCGCGGCGTCACTGCCCTGACCGGTCCGTCGGGGTGCGGGAAGTCGACGCTGCTGGCCGCGATCGCCGGCCTGCTGCCGCTCGACACCGGACCGGTCGCGTCCGGCGGCCAGGCCGTCGGCGGACCGGCCTGGCAGGCCCAGGTCGCCTGGTTGCCCCAGCAGCCCCAGTTCCTCACCGGATCGATCGCCGACAACCTCCGCCTGGCCCGTCCGGAGGCAACCGACGACGACCTGTGGAGCGTCCTGCGCGAGGTCGCGCTGGAGGTGCGCATCCGCGAGCTGCCCGGCGGGCTCAGCGCCCCCCTCGGCGAGGACGGCGCAACCCTGTCCGCTGGCGAACGGGCACGGCTCGCTCTCGCACGTGTCGTGCTGGCCAACCGCCCGTGGGTGCTGCTGGACGAGCCCACGGCCCACCTCGACCAGCTGACCGAACAGGTCATCGTCGACACGATCGTGGCCCTGGGGCGACGCAGCGGCGTGATCGTGGTGGCGCACCAGCCCCGGCTGGTCGCACTCGCCGATCATCGAATCGTCCTCCCTGCGCCGGCGCCTGTGCTCGCCAGCGCACCCGTGGCGCGAGCCGTGTCCGCCGGCATCCCGGCGTCGTCCGTTGCGCGACCCTCAGGCGTTCCGACCGACACGATCCCTCCCCTGCGCGAGGAGCGCACCCGGTTCGCCGGCGCGACCATCCTGGGCGCACTGGCCTCTGCGTCCGGCGTCGCGCTCACCGCCACCGCAGGCTGGCTGATCGTGCAGGCCTCGACCCGGCCTCCGGTCCTGACGTTGCTGGTCGCCGTCGTCGGCGTACGCGCCTTCGGCCTGGCCCGCCCGGTCCTGCGGTACGTCGAACGGCTGCGCGCACACGATGCCGCGCTGCGCCTCCTCGCCCGCCGCCGTGTCGAGGTGTACGACGCCCTGGTGCCCCTGGTCCCGGGCCGGCTGGGACGCCGCCGCGGGGACCTGCTCAGCTCCGTCGTCGACGACGTCGACAGCGTCGTGGACCGGCAGCTGCGGGTCCGGATGCCACTCGTGCAGTTCGCACTGGTCGCCCTTGGCGCCACCGTGATCGCGACGCTGCTCCATCCGGTCAGCAGCCTGGTCATCGGCGCGTTCTCGCTGCTCGCCGGCGTGGCGCACCTGCTGGCGCGCCGTGGGTCGCGCACGGCGGAGCACGAGCTGGTCGGGCTGCGGGCGGAGCTGTCGCGCGAAGTCGTCGAGGCGGTCCAGGTGGCCGACGAGCTGCGGATGTGGCAGCGGATCCTCCCGACAGCCGACGCCATCGCGCTGACCAGCTCCCGGATCGGCGCGACCGCCGGGACCGCGTCCGCCTGGCTCACTGCCGCCCGTGCCCTCCTGCTCACCGGTGGTGGCTTCGCGATGGTCGCGATGGCGACGCTGACCGTCGACGACGTGGGCTCGGGGGGCCTGTCCGGTCCGATCATGGCCCTGCTGGTCCTGATGCCCCTCGCCCTCCTGGAGGTCGCGCTGCCGTGCGCCGACGCCGGCATCCTCGCCACCCGCACGGACGCGGCGCGGGCACGGCTGGAGGCCCTCGAACGGACCGATCCGGCCGTCCTCGACCTTCCCGGCCTGGCATCGCCCCGCGGGAACGACGTCACGGTCCGTGACCTCAGCACGCGGTGGGACCTCCGCGCCCCGCTCACCAGCCCTGCTTCCTTCGACCTCGCCGAGGGCGACCGGGTGGCCGTCGTCGGCGTCTCCGGATCGGGCAAGAGCACCCTCGCCGCGGTGTTGATGCGATTCCTCGATCCCACCGCCGGCGAAGCACGCGTGGGTGGGTCGCTCACGACATATGTCGGGATCGACGACATCCGGCGCCGGGTCGGCCTGGTCGACGACCATCCCCACGTGTTCGCGACGACCCTGGTCGAGAACGTCCGGCTGGCCCGGCCCGGAGCAGGTGACGCCGACGTCGAGGACGCGCTCCGCCGGGCACACCTGGGTGACTGGCTCGACACCCTGCCCGACGGCCTCGACACCTGGTTGGGCGAGGGCCACGCGACGGTCTCCGGGGGCGAGCGGGCCCGGCTGGGAATCGCCCGGTCCCTTCTCGCCGACCAGCCCGTGCTCGTGCTGGACGAGCCGACGGCCCACCTGGACCACGCGACCGCAGTGGCGCTCGCCGAGGAGGTCCTGGGCGGTGACCGGACCAGGTCGGTGCTGTGGATCACGCATGGCACGGCAGGCCTGGACCTGGTGGATCGCACCGTCACGCTCCGGCCCCGCACGAGCAGCGAAGGGGTCGAAGGTCCCGGCAGTCGCGGGGCCTCGGCCCGTGCCGGATCAGGGTTGCTCGGGAGGAAGGTGGAGTCATGAAGACAACCATCGATCCCAGCACCATCGTCGTCGCGACTGATGGTTCGGACGACGCCCACCGCGCCGTCCAGTGGGCTGCTGAACATGCCTATCTGGAGCGCCGCCCGCTGACCGTGGTCACCGCGGTGGGCACGGCCGGAGTCCCTGCCGTCGCCTGGGCCGGGATGGGCGCCGCATATGCCTACCAGCCCCACGAAATGATCGCGCACGGCCAGGCCGTCGCCGACGAGGCGATCGCCGTCGCCCGCCATCTTCGTCCTGCACTGCAGGTCGAGGCCAGGGTGCTCCAGGGCGACCCCCGACAGGCGCTCGTCGACATCTCCCGGCACGCCCACCTGCTCGTCCTCGGTTCCCGGGGGCGCGGCGTCTTCCGAAGCAAGGTGCTGGGTTCGGTCAGCGCAGCTGTCAGCCGGGATGCCGACTGCCCGGTGGTCGTGTGTCGCCCCCAGCGACGGGAAGCGGCTCTCGGTGTACTCGTGGGTGCCGACGGGACGGCGGAATCGGTGCCCATCATCGAGTTCGCGTTCCTTCAGGCCTCCCTGCGCAGCCTGCCCCTGACGGTGGTGCACTGCGTGTGGGACGAGATCGCAGCAGTTCATGGTGTGGCACCCGCTGCGCCCGACGAGCCGGGACTCGAGGAGCAACGACTCCTCCTCGCGGAGAGCATCGCGGGCATGTCCGCCAAGTTCCCGGAGGTGACAGTCGACCTCCGTCTCGCCCACGGTCTCGCCGAGGACTGCCTGACCACCCGAAGCGGTGACTGGAACCTGATCGTGGTCGGACGACACCCCGTCGACACCCTCTTCCAGTTCCTCACCGGCTCGATCGCGACTGCCGTCGTCGAACGCGCCCGAACCACCGTGGTCGTCGTGCCGCAGTCCGAACCCGCACTCGAGCGTTGAGAGGTCGATGGAGATGAACCAGCTCATCCAGTCCGGCAGCATCGTTGTCGCCGCGGACGGCTCCAAGCACGCAGACCGGGCCGTGATCTGGGCGGCCGAACAGGCCCGGCTCGAACGCAGGACCCTGGTGGTCGTCACCGTCGACGGGAAGAACCACCGGATCAACCAGGAGGCCGCTCGGCTGGCCTCCGGCACTGCACCCGGCATCGAGGTCGTTCCGCTGACTGCGGCCGGCGATCCCCGCTCGATCCTGGTCGAGCTGTCCCGCGATGCCCACCTCCTGGTGCTGGGGTCCCACGGCCGGGGGACCGTGCAGAGCATGCTGCTCGGCTCGGTCAGCGCCGCCGTCAGCCGGCTCTCGTGGTGCCCGGTGATCGTGTGCCGGCCCCGACCCGAGGGCCATCGCGGTCGAGGAATCCTGGTCGGTGCGGACGGCACACCGGAATCCCGGGCGGTCCTCGAGTTCGCCTTCGCCCAAGCCTCCATGCGCGACATGGTGCTGACCGTCGTCCACTGCATCTGGGACGTGGCCGCCGCTGTGGCCGGTGACCGCAACGTCTCGCTCGAAGATGCAGACCTCGGCACCGGGGACGAGCCGCACCGCCTGTTGGCGGAGTCGATCGCCGGCTTCGCCGAGAAGTACCCCGATGTCGCCGTGTCGCTTCGCGTCACCCACGGACTGGTCGACGACGTGATCGGCGGACGCAGCGCGGCATGGGACCTGGTGGTCGTCGGACGGCACCCGATCGACAGCGTGAAGCGTCTGGTCACGGGGTCGGTGGGCACTGCCGTGGTGGAGCGAGCCCATACCGTCGTCGGCGTGGTCCCGGAACCACGGGGCGGACTGCTCCCGTGAACACCGGAGCCGACCGCAGTGCCCTGGTCGTCTACGAGTCCATGTTCGA
>NZ_JBMCZA010000194.1:2294-2643 GCF_048654705.1 Nocardioides sp. CPCC 206348 | reverse complement strand
ATACCGTCGTCGGCGTGGTCCCGGAACCACGGGGCGGAATGCTCCCGTGAGCACCGGAGCCGACCGCAGCGCCCTGGTTGTCTACGAGTCCATGTTCGACAACACCGCCCACGTGGCCGAGGCGATCGCCCGCGGCCTGGAGCGGGCCGGTTTCGAGGCCCACGCCGTTCCCGTCACGTCGCTCGCGGCCACTGGTCCGATCAGGGTCGACCTGCTGGTGGCAGGAGCGCCCACCCACGCCTTCACGCTGAGCCGCGCGCAGAGCCGGCAGGACGCCGTCCACCAGGGTGCACCTCCGTCCCGTGCCACGATCGGGCTGCGTGACTGGATCGTGAGCGCGAGGCCGGAT
>NZ_JBMCZA010000194.1:1972-2284 GCF_048654705.1 Nocardioides sp. CPCC 206348 | reverse complement strand
CTGGTGGCAGGAGCGCCCACGCACGCCTTCACGCTGAGCCGCGCGCAGAGCCGACAGGACGCGGTCCACCAGGGTGCACCCCCCTCCCGGGCCACGATCGGGCTGCGTGACTGGATCGTGAGCGCGACCCCGGAACGATTCGGAACGGATCGCCTCGTCGTCTTCGACACCCGGGTTGCCCGGGTACGCCGCCTGCCCCTCGCCGCGGGCGTCACCGCAACACGGCTCCTGCGACGACACGGGTTCCGCATGTTGCGCAAGCCCGTCGCCTTCCTCGTCGACCGGACGCGTGGCCCGTTGTCCGAAGGTGAA
>NZ_JBMCZA010000194.1:376-1940 GCF_048654705.1 Nocardioides sp. CPCC 206348 | reverse complement strand
CCGGCCTGATGCCGCCTCGCTCCAGGCCCAGTCCCGGCGTGCGTCAGAGATACATCCCGTCGCCGGCGGCCGGCTCGGCGGACGGGTCCTTGGCACCTTCGGCCGCTTCCGGTTCGACGGTCAGCTTGCCGCCGAACTTCTCCACCAGCTGTCGGGCGAAGAAGTTGCTGGCCTCCATCACGTCGGTCAGGGACGACTCGAGCGTGCCCTTGTTGAGCGCCAGACCGGTGACGGCGTCCTCGAAGACCACGGCCTTCTCGGTCCAGTAGACGCGGGAGTGCAGCAGGCGCTGGTTGATCTCGTTGAGGAAGTCGAGCAGCTCGGGAGTCTTCTCGACCTCGGTGACCGTGACCGACCAGACCCGGACCGCCGGCCGGTCGTCCGGTCCCACGACGCGCACCGTGTAGGCGCAGTCCTTGTAGCGGAACGGGAAGCCGCCCTGGTCGTCGCGGTTCAGGGACTCGTTGCCCGTGAACTCCTCCAGCAGGCGCTCGACGTACGCGTCGACCATGTCGCGGCTCATGCAGCGACCCTACTCACCGCGGGTCACCAGGGGGACGGCTTGTAGTCCTTCACGAAGCAGCCGAACATGTCCTCGCCGGCCTCGCCGCGCACGATCGGGTCGTAGACCCGCGCGGCACCGTCGACCAGGTCGAGGGGCGCGTGCCAGCCCTCGGCGGCGATCCGCAGCTTCTCCTGGTGCGGGCGCTCGTCGGTGATCCAGCCGGTGTCGACGGCGGTCATCAGGATCCGGTCGGTCTCGAACATCTCCCCTGCACTGGTGCGGGTCATCATGTTCAGCGCGGCCTTCGCCATGTTGGTGTGCGGGTGACCGGGACCCTTGTAGCGGCGGGAGAACTGGCCCTCCATCGCCGACACGTTCACGACATACGCACGGCGCGCGCCCGCAGCCACGGCGGCCCGCATCGACGGACGCAGGCGCGACACGAGCAGGAACGGCGCGATCGAGTTGCAGAACTGCACCTCGAGCAGCTCGAGCGGGTCGACCTCGTCGACCACCTGGGTCCACGAGTTGTTGGTCTGGGTGTCCGGCAGCAGGCCACCCGCGTCGACCGCGGTGCCGGCGAGGTGGCGCTCGAGCGAGGCATGCCCGGCCGACAGGGCCAGCGAGGTCAGCGACGCGGCGTTCTGGGCGGCCAGCGCGGCCTCGATCGACTCCCCGTCGTGGTGGGCGACGGCATGCGCCTCCAGCGCACCGGCGATGGCCGCCGGGTGCGCCTCGGAGATCCGGTCGAAGGTCACCATCTCCGGCAGCTCACGGCCCAGCGGGGCCTGGACCGGGGCGAGCTCGCCCTCGACCAGGTGGGAGTAGGAACCGGGCGAGCGTCGTACCGTCTGGCAGGCATTGTTGATCAGGATGTCGAGCGGGCCGTCGGCCGCGACGTCCTCGGTCAGTGCGATCACCTGGGTGGGGTCGCGCAGGTCGATGCCCACCACCTTCAGCCGGTGCAGCCAGTCATCGGCGTCGTCCATCGAGGCGAACCGCCGTACGGCGTCCTTCGGGAACCGGGTCGTGATCGTGGTGTGCGCGCCGTCGCGGAGC
>NZ_JBMCZA010000194.1:0-320 GCF_048654705.1 Nocardioides sp. CPCC 206348 | reverse complement strand
GCGCGCTTGCCGGTGAGGTCGGTGCGCTGGTCGCGCTTGGCGTGGCTCATGGCCGCGCACTCGGGGCAGAGCCAGTGGTAGAACGCGTCGACCAGGGTGAAGTCCTGCTTGCAGATGTAGCAGCCGCGCGCCTTCAGCAGCTCGCCCGCGAAGGCTCCCTTCGCGGTCGAGACCAGCGGGATCCCGGCGGTCTCGTCGTCGATCCGCATCGCCGAACCGGTCGCCGTGGCCTCGATGACGGCGCGGTCGGCAGCCGCCTCGGCCTCGCGCTTGAGCAGGCGACGGGTCTGCTTGAGGGCCTTGTACATGTGCGACGCCGC
>NZ_JBMCZA010000193.1:134603-134887 GCF_048654705.1 Nocardioides sp. CPCC 206348 | reverse complement strand
GGTGCCCTGCTGACGTTCGTCCAGGCCGCTCGCCCGTTCCTCGCGAGCGGCGCCCGGATCTCCGTCACCGGCAGCATGGCCGCCGACTCCCCGTGGTTCGGTGCCGCCTCGCTCGGCGTGCAGAAGGCCGGCGTCCAGAACCTCGTGCGCAGCATCGACGCCACCCTCAAGGACGACGGCATCCGTGCCGTGTCCGTGACCGTGCGCGGCATGCTCGGCAAGGAGGGCGCCTTCACGCCCGACAACGTCGCGCTCGCGCTTCGCGCCGCGGTGGACCAGGACGA
>NZ_JBMCZA010000193.1:107526-134584 GCF_048654705.1 Nocardioides sp. CPCC 206348 | reverse complement strand
CGGAGGGCGGGACAACCTCCCTGGGCATCACAGCTAGGGGGAGCCGAGACGGTCGACACGTCCGCGGGCCTGTGCGAAGGTGTCCGGACTTGTCGGCTGGTCACGCCATGCCGCACGCGACACGGGAGTCGTCATGGGGTACGGAATCGGTCACGAGGACACGGGCGACGCGCAGGACGGCCGCCGTTCCCCGGGCCTCCGGAGGATGCTGCTCGCACTGCTGGCTGCTGTGCTGGTCGTCACCGGTGCCGTGGCGACGGCGGGCTCGTCCCGGGCGGACCTCTCCCTGAGCGGTGTTCCGGAGGCCTCGTGTGCGGACGGTGACCTGCGGGAGACATCGGCCCAGGGGCGGGTGCCGACGTCCGACTACGAGTCCGGGCGGGCAGCTCAGGGCTACCGTTGCAACACGGTGCAGGTCGGTCACCACGGCAAGCGGTCCGTGCTCGGCTCGGGCGGCTACAAGGTCCAGCGCTACACCGATGTGACCGGACGGACCTGCGCCTACTACGACTCAGCACTGATGGTCGGGCTCAACATCACCACCCTTCTCACCGGAGGAGCCGGTCTCGGGGTCGTGGTGCTCGACATGACGGACCCGGCAAGGCCCGTGAAGACGGCGAACCTGATCACACCCGCCATGCTCCAGCCCCATGAATCGTTGCTCGTCAACGAGAAGCGCGGACTCCTCGCGGCCGTGATGGGCACGTTGGGGACCGCGCCGGGAGTCCTGGACGTGTACGACGTGAGCCAGGACTGCCGCAGGCCTCGACTCATGTCGACGACCCTGTCAGGCGTGATGGGGCATGAGAGCGGCTTCTCGCCCGACGGGCAGACGTTCTGGACCGCCGGTGCCGCGGGCTTCACCCTGACGGCGGTCGACCTGGCCGAACCGCGGCGGCCGCGGATCCTGCACACGAAGACGGGCGTCGTCTACCACGGCGTGCGCCTCTCCGACGACGGACGCACGATGTACGCCGCGAACATCGGCAGCCCGGGCATTCTTGACGGAACCGTCCTCAACGGTGCCGGCCTCGACATCCTCGACGTCTCCGACATCCAGGACCGACGTTCGGCGCCCCGGCTCCGGCTCCTGTCCCGGCTGACGTGGGAGGAGTCGTCCATTCCCCAGGTCGCCGAGCCGTTCACCCGCGGTTCTCGCAGATACGTCTTCGAGGTCGACGAGTTCAGCGACCTCTTCGGTGACATCACGCAGTTCAACTCCGCCAGGAGCCCAGTCGGAGCGGCCCGGATCATCGACGTCACCGACCCGCGCGCCCCCGTCGTCGTGTCCAACGTCCGGCTCGACGTGCACGACCCGCTCCTCCGCGGCGAAGTGATGGGCGACCGAGGCGCGAGGATGATCGTCCGGAGCTACACCGGGCACTACTGCTCACTCCCGACCCGCGACGATCCGCAGATCGCGGCGTGCTCCATGGTCGGTTCGGGCCTGCGCCTGTTCGACATCTCCGACGTCGAGCGCCCGCGCGAGGTGGGCTACTTCAACCAGCCCGGCCCCGACGGCGCCGCCGCAATGTCACAGCCCGCCTGGGACGTCGAGCGTGGTGAGGTCTGGTACACCGACATGGATGAGGGCTTCTTCTCCGTCGGCCTGCGAGGGCCGGCAGCCGCGCTGCTGCAGCGGTGACTTGCCCGCTAGCGTGGTGACATGCGCCTCAAGCTCGGTCGGCCTGACCTGACCCAGTACGCCGACCGGTTCGACGTTCCGGACGCGGAGGACGCCTTCGGTGTGACCTTCCTCGGCGTCGCCAGCCTGCTGCTGGACGACGGAACGTCAGCGGTGATGACCGACGGCTTCTTCTCCCGGCCGCCGCTGCTGAAGGCGGTCGTCGGCACGATCGCACCCGACCGGCACCGGATCGCCCGATGCCTGGCGCGCGCCGGTGTCGACCAACTCGATGCCGTCCTGCCCGTCCACACCCACTACGACCACGCCATGGACTCTGCGGTCGTGGCCGACCGGACCGGCGCGGTTCTCGTGGGCGGCGAGTCGACGGCCAACATCGGCCGCGGGCACGGCCTGGCTGCCGACCGGATCAAGGTCGCGACCCCGGGCGAACCGATGACGTACGGCGCCTTCACCCTCACCCTGATCGAGTCGCACCACTGCCCGCCGGACCGCTTCCCGGGCGTCGTGTCCGAACCCCTGGTCCCTCCCGTGAAGACGGGCGCCTACAAGTGCGGTGAGGCGTGGTCGATCCTCGTCGAGCACACGAGCGGTCGCACGGCGCTGCTCCAGGGCAGTGCCGGGTACGTCGCCGGGTCGCTCGCCGGGCGGCAGGCAGACGTGGCGTACCTCGGGGTCGGGCAGCTCGGGATCCAGAGCGAGGACTACATCCGGACGTACTGGGCCGAGACGGTCGAGACCGTCGCTGCCCGGCGGGTCGTCCTCACCCACTGGGACGACTTCTTCCGCCCCCTCGACCAACCGCTCCGGGCGCTGCCCTACGCCGGGGACGACCTCGACGTCACCATGCGCGTGTTCGACGAGCTCGCGACCGCCCAGGGGGTCGCACTGCACTTCCCGAGGGTGTGGCAGCGCGAGGACCCCTGGCGCGGTCTGTAACGGCCTGGACTAGCTGGCAGCGAACGCGCGGCCGATCAGCAGCGCCTGCTCGGTGGCCGCGCCGAACAGGAACTCGAACCGCTTGCCGGTGGTGAAGTACCGGTGCGCCTCGCCGTCCATGTCGATGCCGACACCGCCGTGCACGTGGACGGTGGTGTGCGCGATGCGGTGGCCCGCGTCGGCGGCCCAGAGCTTCGCGGTGGCGACCTCGGTCGCTGCCGGCATGCCCTCCTGCAGGCGCCACACGGCCTGCCACAGCGTCAGGCGCTGCCCGAGGACGTCGATGAAGCCGTCGGCCAGGCGCTGCGAGACGGCCTGGAACGTCCCGATGGGACGGCCGAACTGCTCGCGTGTCTTCGCGTACGACGCCGTGAGCCTCAACGCACCCTCGGTGACTCCGAGCTGCTCGGCAGCCGCCAGCGTGATGAGCAGCTCGCCGAGACGCGTCGCGGTCGACCCGTCCCCGACCCGGGTCGCGGCAGCGCCGGTGAAGGTGACCAGCGCAGCGACGTCGCCGTCGCTCGTCTTCTGCGCGACCCGGTCGACGCCGGGAGCGGTCGCGTCGACGACGTACACACCCGGACCGTCAGGGCCGGTCGCGGTGACGAGGAACGCGTCGGCTGCCATGCCGGCGCGGACGAGGGTCTTGGTGCCCGCCAGCGTGCCGGTGCCGTCGGCGGTGACGACCGGGGAAGCAGGCAGGTGTGCCCGCTCCTCGGCCACCGCGGCCGCGTAGAGGCGGTCGCCGACGGCGACATTCGCACCAGCGAGGAGCGCCGTGCAGGCGCCGTGAACGGCCAGCGGCACCGGGGCGACCCGGCGGCCGACCTCGACCAGCACCCGGGCGAGCTCGATGAGCCCGAGACCTGCGCCGCCCTCTGCCTCGGGGAGGTGCAGGGTCGTCAGGCCGGCCGTGACCAGGTCGGCCCAGAGGTCGCGGTCGAAGCGGTCGCCGCCGGCCTCGACCTGCTTGAGGCGGTCGTTCGTGGTCTTGTCGGCGAGGATCCGGGCCGCGAGCTCGGCGGCCTCGTCCTGCTCGGGGGTGAAGAGGAAGTCCATGTCTGTCCCTTAGCGCTTTGCGGCCGGCAGGCCAAGTCCGATGTAGCCGATGATGTCGCGCTGGATCTCGTTGGTGCCGCCACCGAACGTCATCACCAGCGAGGAGCGGTGGAACCGCTCGAGGCGCCCGGCCAGGGCGGCGCCGGGGGAGTCACCCGTGATGCCGGCATGCGGCCCGACGACCTCCATCAGGGCGCGGTAGACCTCGGTGGCGAGCTCGGACCCGTAGATCTTGGTGGCCGACGCCTCGGCAGGCGAGAGGGCAACGCCGTGGTCGGCGTCGGCAGCGAGCTTCCAGTTGATCAGCGTCAGCGCCTCGATCCGGGCGTGGGCCCGGCCAAGTGCGATCTGCACCCACTCGGTGTCGATGACCCGGGAGCCGTCCGGGTTGCGGGTCTCGCGCGCCCAGTCCTTGACCAGGGTCAACGAGTGCTGGAGGGGCGCGGCGGAGGTGAGGGCCACCCGCTCGTGGTTGAGCTGGTTGGTCATCAGCGCCCAGCCACCGCCGCGTTCGCCGACGACGTTCTCGGCGGGGACGCGGACGTCGGAGTAGTAGGTCGCGGAGGTTCCGACGCCGGCCACCGTGTGGACCGGGGTGTAGGAGACGCCCTCGGCCTGCGCAGGCACCAGGATCATCGACAGTCCCTTGTGGCGTGACGCGTCGGGCTCGGTGCGGCAGGCCAACCAGAGCCAGTCGGCGTACTGGATCAGCGAGGTCCACATCTTCTGGCCGTTGATCACCCACTCGTCGCCCTCGAGCGTGGCCTTCGTCTGCAGCGATGCGAGGTCGGTGCCCGACCCGGGCTCGGAGTAGCCGATGGAGAAGTGCAGCTCACCGGCGAGGATCTTCGGGAGGAAGTACTCCTTCTGCTCGTCGCTGCCGAAGCGCATGATCGTGGGCCCGACGGTGTTGAGCGTCAGGTATGGGATCGGTACGCCGGCGATGGCCGCCACGTCCGTGAAGATGAGCTGTTCGACCATCGAGCGGGCCTGGCCGCCGTACTCCTTGGGCCAGCCGATGCCCAGCCAGCCGTCGGACCCGATCTGGCGGATGACGTCGCGATAGACGCCCGCCTCGCCGAATTCGCCCGTCGCGGACGCCAGGCCGGCGCGGATCTCGGGGGTGACCAGTTGTGCGAAGTACTCGCGGAGCTCCTCGCGCAGGGCAATCTGCTGCGGCTCCAGATCGATGTGCATGTTGCTAGGGTAACCACAAAACTGTAACGTGTTCTAGTATGACCGACACTCGCCTCCTGGATCAGGGAACCGCACCGCTGCGCTTCGCGCGCGGATGGCACTGCCTCGGCCTCGCGTCCGACTTCCGTGACGGCAAGCCGCACGCCATCAACGGCTTCGGCACCAAGCTCGTCGTCTGGCAGGACAGCAAGGGCGAGCTCAACGTCCTTGACGGCTACTGCCGCCACATGGGCGGCGACCTCACCCAGGGTGAGGTCAAGGGCGACGAGATCGCCTGCCCGTTCCACGACTGGCGGTGGGGCGGCGACGGCAAGTGCAAGCAGATCCCCTACGCCCGGCGTGTCCCGCTGCGCGCGCGCACCCAGCGCTACGAGACCGTCGAGCGCAACGGCCAGCTGCTGATCTGGAACGACCCCGAGGGCTCGGCCGCGGACCACGACATCCTGCCTCCCGAGCTGCCCGACGTGATGACGGACAAGTACACGCCGTGGTCGTGGCACACCCGCGAGATCAACGGCTCGCACTGCCGTGAGCTGATCGACAACGTCGCCGACATGGCGCACTTCTACTACGTGCACTTCGCGTTCCCGACCAGCTTCCGCAACGTCTTCGACGGCACGACCGCCACGCAATTCATGGAGTCGAAGGGCCGCCCCGACACGATGGGGGGTGGGTACGGCGACGAGAACTCGACGCTCAAGTCGGAGGCGACCTACTACGGGCCGTCGTACATGATCAACTGGCTCGAGGTCGACTACAAGGGCTTCGTCACCGAGGTCATCCTGATCAACTGCCACATCCCGACGGGACCGGAGTCCTTCACGCTGCAGTACGGCATCAGCGTGCGCAAGCCCGAGGGCCTCGACGAGAAGACCTGCGCCTACATCGCCGAGCGCTACACCGAGTCCTTCGGTGACGGCTTCCTTCAGGACGTCGCCATCTGGGAGAACAAGGTCGCCGTCCAGAACCCGCTCCTGTGCGAGGAGGACGGTCCGGTCTACCAGCTGCGCCGCTGGTACGAGCAGTACTACGTCGACGTCGCGGACATCAAGCCCGAGATGGTCGACCGGTTCGAGTTCGAGGTCGACACCACCAAGGCCAATGAGTACTGGCACGCCGAGGTCGCCGAGAACCTGGCGAAGGTGGCGGCCGAGTCGGCCGAGACCCCGGCGGACGCGTAGCCCGGCCATGTCCTCCTTCGTGCCAGCGAGCCCGGACACCCTCGAGGAGCAGAAGCTCTACACCGAGGCCCGGCTCGTCGACGTCGCCTGCCTGGACTGCCTGGCCACCGTCAGGGTCAAGAAGAACAGCGACCACCAGACCTCGCTCCAATGGAGCAGCGAGGCGCGGGCGAATTGTCAAGAGTTTGCGCGACAGGATCAGGGGACCGGTAGGCGGGACGTGCACAAGCCCTGCTCCCGGATGATGGCTAGCATCGATGACGCAGTTCGGGCCGGAGATGTCCCGATCGGAGCGGTCGACGGCTACTGAGCCGGGTCGCTTCGAGCTGCTTCAAGTCGCTTCAACAGAGTCAGGTGTGGGGAGTTTCGTGGACATCGAGTCCTTTGTGCTGGATGTCGTCGGTGTGGTCGAGGAGACCGCCGACGCCAAGTCGATCAGCTTTGCCGTACCCGCCGGTGCGGAGGAGAAGTTCGCCTACAAGCCCGGCCAGTTCCTCACGGTGGCCGTGCCGAGCGACCAGACCGGCATCGCCGCGCGCTGCTACTCGCTCTCCAGCAGCCCCCACGACGGCGGACCGCTGACGGTCACCGTCAAGCGGACGGCCGAGGGCTTCGCGTCCAACTGGATCTGCGACAACCTCTCCGTCGGTGACACGCTGCGGGTGCTGCCGCCGTCCGGGATCTTCACCCCGTCCTCGCTGGACAACGACCTGCTGCTCTTCGCCGGCGGCTCCGGGGTCACCCCGATCATGTCGATCACGCGTACGGCGCTCGCGCACGGCACCGGCAAGATCGTCGTCTTCTACGCCAACCGCGACGAGAAGTCGGTCATCTTCGCCGAGGAGTTCTCGGCGCTGTCGGCGCTGCATCCCGATCGTCTCCAGGTCATCCACTGGCTGGAGACCGTGCAGGGACTGCCGTCGCCCGAGCAGATGAAGGCCTTCTGCTCCGGGTACCTCGACCGTGAGTCGTTCGTCTGCGGTCCTGCGCCCTTCATGAAGATGGTCACCACCGTCCTCAAGGACCTCGAGGTCCCGCGTTCCCAGCGCCACCAGGAAAAGTTCGTCTCCCTCGGCGGCAACCCGTTCGGTGACATCGAGGAGATGCGGCAGCAGGCCGCCGCGGAGATCGCCCTCGCCGACGGGAACGACGACGGTGCCGACGACTTCGCGGACGCTCCGGCCGGCCCGGTCAAGGTCGAGGTCGAGCTGGACGGCGAGGAGTTCACCTTCGACGACTGGAACCCTCGCACCACGCTGCTCGACTTCCTGGAGAGCAAGGGCGTCAAGGCGCCGTACTCGTGCCGCGAGGGTGAGTGCTCGGCCTGTGCGATCCGGTTGCTGGCGGGCGATGTCCGGATGCTCCACAACGACGTGCTCGACAAGGAGGACCTCGAGGACGGGATCCGTCTCGGGTGCCAGTCGGTGCCGACCACCGACACCGTGAAGGTCACCTACAGCTAGCTTGAATCGGCCGAGCGCGTCTCCGGCGCAGCGACGGCGAGCAAGCTCGCGGCGACGCCTCCCGCCGCGCTGCCGGCTAGCTCAGCTTGGCGGCCAGCCGGGTCGCGGTCATGTGCGCGATGGACTCGATCGAGATCATCGGGTTTACGCCCGATGCCGTCGGGAAGCTCGAGCCGTCGGCGACGTACAGGCCCTGGACGTCCCAGGTCTGTCCGTCAGGATCGGTCGCCGAGGTCGCGGCCGAGCCACCCATCCGCGCACTGCCCATGATGTGCAGGGCCGCGAGGGCGAGGGTGGCGGGGGCCGCACCGGCGGCGCGGAGGTCGGCCTCGAAGGTGTCGATCGAGCCACGGACCCCGGGTTCGTAGCTGACCGTCTTGTGGTGGGTCGAGGCGAGCCACGTCGCGCCGGCGGCCTCGGCGATGCGGGCTGCGCCGACGAAGCCCTGGATCAGGTGCTCCGTGTCGCGCGGCGAGAGCTCGTACCGGACGACGGGCTCGCCATCCCGGCCGATGGCCACGGTGCCGCCCGGATCGCGGTCGCGCACGATCATCGCGACGCCGAGCGTCGACTTCAGCTCGTCCATCCGGCGCCGGTAGTCGTCCGACCCACGCCAGTTCACGAACCCGGTCCCGAGCGCAGGGGTCAGCGGTGCGGTCTCGAAGAGCACGCCGTAGCCGTTGCCGTCGAGGTCGGTCATCTTGTCGACGTACCGGCTCTGCATGGCTCCGACCCAGCTGTCGACCGGTTCCTCCATGCGTCCCCACAGGGCGGTGGCGGGGTGGAGGCGGAGGTGCCGCCCCACGTTCGGGTTGCCGAGCCCGGTGCGCTGGAGCAGCGCCGGTGTCTGGATCGCTCCGGCCGCGACGACCACCGCCCGGGCGCGCACCTGCACACGATGCCCGTCCGCGGTGGTGCCCTCGACCCCCGTGGCGCGCCCGAAGCTGGTGGTGACCGTCCGGACCGTGACGCCGGTGCAGATCCGGGCACCGGCGGCCGCCGCGTCCTCCAGCCAGGTCTTTGCGGTCGACTGCTTGGCGCCGAGGCGACACCCCATCCCGCACCGGCCGCACTCGACGCCCTGGTCGCAGCCGAGCACGTTGCGCGGCATCGCAGCCACGTCCCAGCCGAGTGCCCGCGCTCCGCGCTCCAGGATCGCGTCGCGGGGCGCAGCCGTGTCGTGGTCGGTGTTGACGCCCAGGCGTGCGCACACGGCGTCCATCGACGCGGCGTACTCGTCGGTCGCGAACTGCGCCGCGCCGTAGGAGGCCCACTCGTCACGAACGTGGTCCGGGGTACGGAACGAGGTCGTGTAGTTGACGACCGTCCCGCCGCCGAGTCCCCGTCCGGCCATCAGTGCGACCTGCCCCTCGGCCGTGCTCTGCGGCGCGAGGGCGTAGAGGTTGAGGAAGCCGGACTCCTCGCCGCCGTCGAAGTGGCGCTGGTCGTGCTGCCCACCGGCCTCGAGTACGACGACGTCGAGTCCCGCAGCGGCAAGGACACCCGCCGCCGTACCGCCGCCGGCGCCCGAGCCGACCACCACGACGTCGCAGCTCATCGCGGTGTCCCGCTCGATCGCGAGCGGAGTGATGGGGGAGGCGGGCGCGTCGGGCAGCACGCCGAGCGGGCCCGGATAGCCCATGCCGTCCCACAGCGGCGCGCCGGCGGTCATGTAGTACGGCAGGAGCGAGGCACCCTTCAGGCCCTGGAACAACACCCGCTTGGCGCCGACCCGCGAGTCCGAGAGCGACAGGAGGACCCGCTCGCGCTCACCCTGGCTCAGCTGGGAGAACCGCCGGGGCTTCCCGGTCAGGGCCAGGCCGAGCGACCGCGTGTCCCACAGGTCCAGTAGTCCCTTGAGCTGGCGCACCTCGCTGTGCCGGGGATTGGCTGCTGCGATGGACAGTGCGAGCTCGTGCGAACCGACGTCGGTCGGTGACGGAATCGTCCCGCTGCGAGCGGCGAACGTGTCGGCGATCAGGCCCATCGCCCGAACCTGCCGCGGAGTGAAGGTCACGGGGGGACTCTAGGCGCGATGATGCAGTGTGGTAACTGCTCCGGTGATAAAGTCTTCCTTGTTGAAGGGGAGCGGTAAAATGTCCCTCCCGCAGATCCGGTCGCCCCGATTGTTGGCGGCCGGGAACACGGTTCACTGTTGTAGCTCCATCTGGTTTTCCACGAGGCGCGGTGCAGTTGGTTTCAGCCCGCACCGGCACCATGCCCGAGCGGCTTCGTAGGAACAGACACAAGGAGTAAGACAATGGCAGTTGGCACCGTGAAGTGGTTCAACGACACCAAGGGCTTCGGCTTCATCGCGCAGGACGGTGGCGACGGCGACGTCTTCGTGCACCACTCCG
This sequence comes from Nocardioides sp. CPCC 206348, assembly GCF_048654705.1. Classification (NCBI taxonomy): domain Bacteria; kingdom Bacillati; phylum Actinomycetota; class Actinomycetes; order Propionibacteriales; family Nocardioidaceae; genus Nocardioides; species Nocardioides sp. CPCC 206348. Next base: position 124,743 of record NZ_JBMCZA010000193.1, on the reverse strand, counting down.
GCATCTCGGGCAACGGCTTCAAGTCGCTGGCCGAAGAGCAGCGCGTCGAGTTCGACGTCACGCGTGGCCCCAAGGGCCTGCAGGCGGAGAACGTTCGCGCCATCTGACGTGAGCTGATCTGAACTGATCACTGTCGGGGCCGGGTGGCAGGGTTCGTCGCATGACGAACCCTCTGCCCGGCCCTGACGGCATTTTTCGGTGCCCCTGGGCCGTGTCGGCCCCGGAGTTCCCGGCCTATCACGACACCGAGTGGGGCTTCCCGGTCGTCGATGACCAGCGGCTGTTCGAGAAGGTCTGCCTCGAGGGCTTCCAGTCCGGCCTCAGCTGGCGCACGATCCTGGTGAAGCGCCCTGCCTTCCGCGCCGCCTTCGCCGGCTTCGACCTCGCCACGGTCGCCGCGTACGACGAGCACGACGTCGCGCGGCTGCTGGGCGACGCCGGGATCGTGCGGCACCGCGGCAAGATCGAGGCGACCATCAACAACGCCGGCCGCGCGCTCGAGCTGATCGAGGACCGCGGGTCCTTGGCGGCGTACTTCTGGGGCTACGAACCGACGCTGGCCGAGCTGGGGGAGCCCCAGTCACTCACCACGTCGCCCTCCTCCATCGCCCTGTCGAAGGACCTCAGGAAGCGTGGCTGGAAGTTCGTCGGGCCGACCACGATGTTCGCACTGATGGAGGCGATGGGGTTGATCAACAACCACGTCAGCGGATGCGCAACGCGCGACGAAGTGGTGGCGGCCCGAAGGGCGTTCACGCCACCGGCGTGACGAAGTCCCGGATCAGCTGGGCCACCTCGACTGGCCGCTCCACCTGAACCGAATGGCCGGCGCCGTCAAGCACCACGACCCGGGCACCGGCGGCCTCGTACAACGCCCGGGATGCCTCGGGCGGGTAGAAGCTGTCCTGATCGCCCAGGATCACCAGTGCAGGCAGCTCGAGGTCCTTGAGTCGCCGGTCGAGGCCGTTCGCCTCCAGCTGTGCCCTGCGGTCGTGGATGACGATCCGCGGGATGCGGTGGTCCGCGCTGCGCAGGTCGATGTACGCCTGCTGCGGGTCGGCGAACGCGCGGGCGTGGTCGAAGCCCTTCGCGAACCCGAGCGCCAGGCCGCCACGCAGCAGGGCGTTCGGTGCGAACCGCTGTGTTCTCGCCAGACCGGGGATCGCGAGGAGGGCGCCCAGCTTCGGCATGGTGGCCACGCCCGGTGCATAGGTCGGTCCCTGTCCCAGGACGACCATCCGGGATGCCACACCGGTTCGAGCGGCCAGCTCGGTGGTGGTGTCGTTGCCCCAGGAGTGCCCGATCAACGTGACGTCGTCGTTCTTGGTGACGCCCAGCTCACTGAGCAGTGCCGCGAGCATCCGCGCCTGGTCACCCGGCTGGAGTCCTGCCCCGCCCCTCGTCGCGCCGTGGCCGCGAAGGTCCATCCGGATGATCCGGAAGGAATCCGACAGCAGGTCGGCGACGGCGTCGTACCAACGCAGCGAACAGGTCATGCCGTGCACCATCACCAGGATCGGCGCTCCCTCGGGACTGTCGACCTCGACGTGGACATCGGTGTCATCGACCTCGACGACGGTCACCAGCCACGCTCGCGCCACTCGGCGACGTGCGGACGCTGCTCACCGAGCGTCGAGTCGCTGCCGTGGCCCGGATAGAACCAGGTGTCGTCGGGCAGGGTGCCGAAGAGCTTCGTGTCGACGTCCTCGACCAGGGTCTGGAAGGCGTCGGCGTCGCCGAACGTGGCACCGACGCCGCCGGGGAAGAGCGAGTCGCCCGTGAACAGGTGCGGGTGGCCGTCGGGATCGCGGTAGAGCAGGCAGATCGATCCCGGAGTGTGTCCCGTGATCCGGATGACCTCGAGGGTGCAGTCGCCGACGGGGACCGTGTCGCCATCGGTCACCCGCCGGGCCACGGCGACACCGGTCTGCTCGGTGATCGCGTCTGCGTCCGGCTCGCCGGCGACGACGTCGGCTCCGGTTGCCTCGACGACGGCGGCGAGGGCGCGGTGATGGTCCCAGTGCTGGTGGGTGGTGACCACGGTGGTCAGGCCGGCATCGCCGACCAGCGCGAGCAGGGTGTCAGCAGCGTCGGCAGCGTCGATCAGCACCTGGTCACCGGTGGCACGACAGCGCAGCAGGTAGGCGTTGTTGGCCATCTTCTCGTCGACGGCAACCTTCGCGATGGTCAGCGCGGACAGCTCGCGGACCTGCGGGTCGCCCCCGACGGTCACGTCTCCGGTGTAGGTCATGGCTCCATCATGCCGGGGTGACCAGGTCCCCGGCGTCGCGGCCCGACGCCCACCACGCGAGGGCGGAGGCGGCGCCGGTCCAGGTCGGTGCGTCGGGTCCGGGTGAGCCGAACGTCCACTCCTCGCCGCCATCGGTGGCGACCACGTGGCAGTCCGGGCGCATCGGGCCGCGGGCGGCGAGGTCGAGGAAGGTGATCGCGGATTCCCGCGGCCAGTCCGCGTGGGAGTAGCCCGCGTCGAGGTCGGCGTGGTGGATCTCCACCTCGCGGAGCCGGAGCAGGGGGACGACGCCCGCCCGGAGCCACTGCCCGCCGGGAGTCCGCTCGAACCGGGAGTCCTGGGGGACCCCGAGGTCGGAGAGCGCGGCGTCGAAGGCCGCCGCGGAGGCCCGGAGGCGCTCGCGGATCTCCGCGGGGGCCGCGGTCGCCAGGGTCGCGATGTCGGTGTCGCGCTGCTCCTCGGAGACGTACATGGTCGTCGGTACGCCGTCGGTGAGTCCGCGGAGCGCACCGGCGAGTCCCTCCGCATTGAGTGCCACGTGGCCGAGCACGTGTGCCCTGCTCCAGCCCTCGCAGATGCTGGGGACTCCCCACGCGTCGTCGGGCAGGGCGTCGGCGGTGGTGATCAGGCGGGCGGTGGCGGTCTCGATCCGGCTGGCAATCGGCGTGGTCACCTCCCCATCATGCCCGCGAAACGGTGGCTGTCGGCGGCGGGTGAGAAGGTGGTTCCTGGCGTGGCGGCTTGCCCGGCGCCGTACCATGGCGAACACTTGTTCGAACGACCACGCACGACACCCGAGGACCGGTAGTGACCGATCAGCTGATCATTCGCGGCGCCCGCGAGCACAACCTGAAGGACGTCTCACTCGACCTTCCGCGCGACTCGCTGATCGTGTTCACGGGGCTGTCCGGCTCCGGCAAGTCGAGCCTGGCGTTCGACACCATCTTCGCCGAGGGCCAGCGTCGCTATGTCGAGTCGCTGTCGGCGTATGCCCGCCAGTTCCTCGGCCAGATGGACAAGCCCGACGTCGACTTCATCGAGGGCCTGTCCCCGGCGGTCTCGATCGACCAGAAGTCGACCTCGAAGAACCCGCGCTCGACGGTCGGCACCATCACGGAGGTCTACGACTACCTCCGTCTGCTCTACGCCCGCGCCGGCCGCGCACACTGCCCCACCTGTGGCGCACCGATCGAGCGGCAGACGCCGCAGCAGATCGTGGACCGGATGATGGCGCTCGAGGAGGGCACCCGGTTCCAGGTGCTCGCCCCGGTCGTGAGCGGCCGCAAGGGTGAGTACGTCGAGCTCTTCAAGCAGCTGCAGGCGCAGGGCTTCTCGCGGGCCCGGGTCGACGGCACGATCCACAACCTCGACGACCCGCCCGTCCTCGACAAGAAGCTCAAGCACTCGATCGAGGTCGTGGTCGACCGGCTGGCGGTCAAGGAGACCGCGAAGCGGCGCCTGACCGACTCCGTCGAGACGGCCCTCGGCCTGGCCGGTGGACTGGTCGTCTTCGACATGGTCGACGCGGCCAAGGGGGAGCAGCAGGAGCTCAAGTTCTCCGAGAAGATGGCGTGCCCCAACGAGCACGCGATCGAGACCGACGACCTCGAGCCGCGCTCCTTCTCGTTCAACTCGCCCTTCGGTGCCTGCCCGGCCTGCGCCGGCCTCGGCACCCGGATGGAGGTCGACCCCGAGCTGGTGGTGCCGGATCCGACCGCGACCCTGGCCGAGAACGCCCTCCAGCCCTGGAGCCACGCCCACGTCGCCGACTACTTCGGCCGACTGTTGATCGCGCTCGGCGAGGAGCTCGGCTTCGACGTCGACACCCCTTGGGAGAAGCTGTCCGCGAAGGCCCAGAAGGCCGTCCTCGAGGGCCACCCGACCAAGGTCCACGTCGTCACCAAGAACCGCTACGGCCGCGAGCGCTCCTACTACGCCGAGTTCGAAGGTGTCCGGAAGTACGTCGAGCGCCGGCACCGCGAGGCGGAGAGCGACACGAGCCGCGAGCGGTTCGAGGGCTTCATGCGCGAGGTGCCGTGTCCGACCTGCGCCGGCAGCCGGCTCAAGCCGGTGTCGATGTCGGTCACGCTCGGCGCCCGTGAGTCCGGCGGCAAGAACATCGCCGAGGTCTGTGCGCTGCCGATCAACGAGGCCGCGGCCTATCTCTCCGACCTCGACCTGTCGACCCGCGAGCGCCAGATCGGCGAGCGGGTGCTCAAGGAGATCCAGGAGCGCCTGAACTTCCTGCTCGACGTCGGACTCGACTACCTCTCGCTCAACCGGCCGTCCGGGTCGCTGTCGGGTGGCGAGGCGCAGCGGATCCGGCTCGCCACGCAGATCGGCGCCGGCCTCGTCGGCGTCCTCTACGTCCTCGACGAGCCGTCCATCGGGCTGCACCAGCGCGACAACCAGAAGCTCATCGAGACGCTGGTCCGGCTCAAGGACCTCGGCAACACGCTGATCGTCGTCGAGCACGACGAGGACACCATCCGCGTCGCCGACTGGGTCGTCGACATCGGCCCGGGCGCCGGTGAGCACGGTGGCCAGGTCGTGCACTCCGGCACCGTCAAGGGACTCCTCGAGCACCCGGACTCGATGACCGGTCAGTACCTCTCCGGGCGTCGCGAGATCCCCGTCCCCGCCGTACGACGTCCGCGGACGGTGGGGCGCGAGCTCAAGGTCCACGGGGCGCGTGAGCACAACCTGCAGGACGTCGACGTCAGCTTCCCGCTGGGCGTCTTCTGCGCGGTCACCGGCGTCTCCGGCTCCGGCAAGTCCACGCTCGTCAACGACATCCTCTACACGTCGCTGGCCAAGCAGATCTACAACGCCCGCGCGATCCCCGGCCGGCACCAGAAGATCACCGGCCTCGAGCACGTCGACAAGGTGATCCACGTCGACCAGTCGCCCATCGGCCGCACGCCGCGGTCCAACCCGGCGACGTACACGGGGGTCTTCGACCACGTCCGCAAGCTGTTCTCGCAGACGCCCGAGGCGAAGATGCGGGGCTACCAGCAGGGCCGGTTCTCGTTCAACGTCAAGGGCGGCCGCTGCGAGGCATGCTCGGGCGACGGCACGATCAAGATCGAGATGAACTTCCTGCCGGACGTCTACGTCCCGTGCGAGGTCTGCCACGGCGCCCGCTACAACCGCGAGACCCTCGAGGTGCACTACAAGGGCAAGACCATCGCCGAGGTGCTCGACATGCCGATCGAGGAGGCAGCGGAGTTCTTCGCCGCAGTGCCGGCGATCAGTCGCCACATGAAGACCCTCTGCGAGGTCGGCCTCGGCTACGTCCGGCTGGGGCAGCCGGCCACGACCCTGTCGGGCGGCGAGGCGCAGCGCGTCAAGCTGTCCTCCGAGCTGCAGAAGCGGTCGACGGGGCGCACCGTCTACGTGCTCGACGAACCCACGACCGGACTGCACTTCGAGGACATCCGCAAGCTGCTGGGTGTCCTGTCGAGCCTGGTCGACAAGGGCAACACGGTCCTGGTCATCGAGCACAACCTCGACGTCATCAAGACGGCTGACTGGATCGTCGACATGGGGCCGGAAGGTGGTTCCCGGGGCGGCACCGTCGTCGCCGAGGGCACGCCCGAGGACATCGCGGCGGTGCGCGCCAGCTACACCGGTCAGTTCCTCAAGCCGATGCTGGCCGGCCGGGCCGCGACCCAGCCCAAGGGACGGGTCCGGGCCAAGGCCACGACGAAGGCCACAGGGAAGGCCACAGGGAAGGCCACAGCCAAGTCATAGCCGCGGCTCAGGTACTGGTCGTAGCCTGACGGCATGACAGCCCCCTTCAGCAGGAGACGAGCCCTGACGAGCGCTGCCACTCTCGGTGTCAGCGTGCCCTTGTTGGCTGCGTGCGGCGACGACGGTGACTCCTCGGCGACCGACGACGCAACGTCCGAACCGACGGCCAGCGGGCCGACGTCGGCGACGACGACCGAGACCGCGGACGGCGCGACCAGTGCACCGGCCGGCGGGTTGGTCGCCGCTGCCGACGTGCCCGTCGGGGGCGGTGTCGTGATCGCCAAGGAGTCGCTGGTGGTCACCCAGCCGACGGCCGGGAAGTTCCAGGGTTACTCCGCGATCTGCACCCACCAGAGCTGCCTGGTCACGAAGGTCGCCGACGGCAAGATCCAGTGCCCCTGCCACGGGAGCAGCTACAACGTCTCGGACGGTTCGGTCGCGGGTGGCCCGGCCCCCTCGCCCCTGTCCAAGGTCGCGCTCAAGGTCGAGGGCGACCAGATCGTGCGCGGATGAGCGGTCCAGCCGCACGTCTGCAGGAGGTACGCGCCAGCCGGAGGATCATCTTCTCGGGCCTCGGTGCGCTCGGGGTCGCCGCGGCCCTCGCGGGCTGCGCGGGCAGTGGCGACGACGCCTCCGGGCCGGAGGTCGCCTCCGGCGCCGAGCTGGCATCGACCTCGGAGGTCCCGGTCGGCGGCGGCATCATCCTGACCGACGAGAAGCTCGTCATCACGCAGCCGACCGAGGGCGACTTCCAGGCGTTCACCGCCGTCTGCACCCATCAGGGCCTGCTCGTGACCTCCGTCGAGGGCGGCACCATCCACTGCGCCAACCACGGGTCGTCGTACGACGCAGCCAGCGGTGACAACACGGGTGGCCCGGCGTCCGGTCCGCTCGCATCGGTCGACATCACGGTGGACAACGGGAAGATCCTCGCCGGTTGATCCCGCACAGGTAGGAGGCGGCATGGAGGGCGTTCACGACATGGGCGGCATGCACGGCTTCGGCGCCGTGCCGGTCGACGACGTGGAGCTGCCCTTCGACGAGCCGTGGGAAGGGCGGACCTTCGGACTGTTCATCGCAGCCGGAGCAGCCGGTGCCCGATCCGGTTCGATCCGCCCCGGGATCGAGGCGATCGCCCCGGCGGAGTACCTCGCCATGGGCTACTTCGAGCGGTGGGCGCGCTCCCTCGAGGCGGGTCTGGTGGATGCGGGAACGCTCACGACCGCGGACATCGACGCCCGGGTGCGCCATCCGCAGCCGCCGAGTCGGCACGCCCGGGACACCAACCCGAAGATGGCGGCCGGGCTCGTCGCGGCGCTCATCGACCATCCGCGGCGCCCGAGTGGCGAAGACGTCCCGGCACGCTTCGCGATCGGCGACAGGGTCACCGTGAAGCGGATGGCGCCGGTAGGCCACCACCGGTGCCCGCGCTACGTCCGCGGTGTCAGCGGCACGGTGATCCGCCAGCCCGGGGGCTGGCCCCATGCGAGCGGTGACGGGCCGCCCGAGGCCACGTACACCGTTCGTTTCGAGATGGGCGACCTCTGGGGCGCGGACGCCGAGCCCGGTTTCCTCCACCTCGACCTGTGGGAGCGCTACCTCGCATGAACGACCGGACGGATCACCCGCCCCGCCCGGCCTCGCTGCGCATCGAGGCCATCGAAGCCCTGCTCGTCGAGCGCGGCGTGATCACCCCGGACGTCGTCGACGCCATCATCGAGACCTACGAGCACCATGTCGGACCGTTGAACGGCGCCCGGGTGGTGGCGCGCGCCTGGATCGATGCTGACTACCGGGCGCGGTTGCTCGAGGACGGGACCGCCGCGGTGGGAGAGCTCGGCTACGGCGGCGCGGAGGGCGAGCACCTCGTGGTTCTCGAGAACACCGAGGCCGTTCACAACGTCGTCGTGTGCACGCTCTGCTCCTGCTATCCGTGGCCGGTCCTCGGGTTGCCCCCTCGGTGGTACAAGAGCGCTGCCTACCGTTCGCGCATGGTCCGCGAACCCCGGGCCGTGCTCGCCGAGTTCGGCACGACCCTCCCCGAGGACGTGGAGCTCCGGGTCTGGGACTCGAGTGCCGAGGTCCGCTACCTGGTCCTGCCCCTGGCCCCGAACGGTGCCGAAGCACGCAGCGAGGACGAGCTGGCCGGCCTGGTCACCCGGGACCACATGATCGGCGTGGTGCGCTGACCGGCCACCACGAGCGGTCGTGCCTCCGGTTGTCGGTTCACCCTCGTAGGGTTGGGGCGTGCCCGATCCGCTGAGCTATCGCCCCAAGGCCGGGGAGATCCCGACCGTGCCGGGCGTCTATCGGTTCCGCGACAAGAACCGCCGGGTGATCTACGTCGGCAAGGCGAAGAACCTGCGGGCCCGCCTGTCGTCGTACTTCCAGGACATCGGGAACCTCCATCAGCGCACCGCGTCGATGGTCACGACCGCGACGTCGGTCGAGTGGACCGTGGTGAAGACCGAGGTCGAGGCGCTCCAGTTGGAGTACTCCTGGATCAAGGAGTTCGACCCGCGTTTCAACGTGAAGTATCGCGACGACAAGTCCTATCCGTGGCTGGCCGTGACGGTGTCCGACGAGTTCCCGCGGGTGATGGTGGGGCGCGGCGCGAAGCGCAAGGGCACCCGCTACTACGGGCCCTACGGCCACGCGTGGGCAATCCGCGAGACCGTCGACATCCTGCTCCGGGTTTTTCCGATGCGTTCGTGCAGCAACGGTGTCTTCAAGCGGTCCGCGCAGATCGGGCGACCGTGCCTGCTCGGTTACATCGACAAGTGCGCCGCACCCTGTGTAGGCAACGTGTCGGCCGAGGAGCATCGCGCGATCGTCGAGGACTTCTGCGACTTCATGGCGGGTCGCACCAAGCAGTTCACCAAGCGCATCGAGAACGAGATGTACGCCGCCTCCGAGGCCCTCGACTTCGAGAAGGCCGCGCGCCTGCGCGACGACCTCGGCGCCATGCAGAAGGCGCTGGAGAAGCAGTCCGTGGTCTTCGGCGACGGTTCCGACGCCGACGTGATCGCGCTGGCCGAGGACCCGCTCGAGGTGGCGGTCCAGGTCTTCTACGTCCGCGGCGGCCGGATCCGTGGCCAGCGCGGCTGGGTGGCCGACCGCACCGACGACGGCGACACGTCTGCCCTGGTCGAGGACTTCCTGTTGCAGCTGTACGCCGGCGTGGCTCCCGAGGACGCCCGGGACGCCGTGCCGCGGGAGATCCTCGTGCCCGAGCTGCCGCCGGAGAGCGCGACGTTCGAGCAGTTGTTGTCCGACCTTCGCGGCTCGCGGGTGGAGATCCGGGTGCCGCAGCGCGGCGACAAGAAGACGCTGCAGGAGACGGTGGAGCGCAACGCCAAGGAGTCGCTGGTCCTCCACAAGACGAAGCGGGCGAGCGACCTCACGACCCGCAACCGGGCGCTGGCCGAGATCGCCGAGGCGCTCGAGCTCGACGAGGCACCACTGCGGATCGAGTGCTACGACGTCTCGCACATCCAGGGCACCGAGATCGTGGCCTCCATGGTCGTGTTCGAGGACGGCCTGGCCCGCAAGGGCGAGTACCGCCGCTTCGTGATCCGCGACCAGGAGGGCTCGGACGACGTCGCCGCGATGCACGAGGTGATCACCCGTCGTTTCCGGCGCCTCCTCGACGAACAGGCGCGTTCCGAGCTGCGCCCCGGCGACGAGACCAGTGGCCCGCTGCTGGTCGACCCGGACACGGGACGTCCACGGAAGTTCGCCTATGCGCCGGGCCTGGTGGTCGTCGACGGTGGCGCTCCGCAGGTCGCGGCGGCCCAACGTGCGCTCGACGAGCTCGGCATCGACGACATCCCGGTCTGCGGCCTGGCCAAGCGACTCGAGGAGGTGTGGTTGCCCGGACAGGAGGACCCCGTGATCCTCGCGCGTTCGTCCGAGAGCCTCTACCTCCTGCAGCGGGTGCGTGACGAGGCCCACCGGTTCGCGATCACCCATCACCGCAACCGTCGGTCGAAGTCGATGGTGGAGAGCCTGCTGGACGACGTCCCGGGACTGGGGGAGGTGCGCCGCAAGACCCTGTTGCGTCACTTCGGTTCCCTGCGCAAGCTCCGGGTGGCGACGATCGACGAGATCGCGGCGGTGCCCGGCATCGGGCCGCGCACCGCAGCAGCCATCAAGGAAGCGCTGGACGGCGGGGACGCTGTGCCTCCGGCTTCCGCCTCGACCACAATGACCCCATGAGCAAGGCGCACCATGACTGAACACAGCCCCGGGCCCCTGGTCGTCGTCACCGGCATGACCGGTGCCGGTCGCAGCACCGCGGCCAAGGAGCTCGAGGACCTCGGGTTCTACGTCGTCGACAACCTTCCCCCGAACCTGCTGCCCGACGTCGTGCGCCTCGTCGACGAGAGCCACGGTCCCGCGCAGCCGATCGCGGTCGTCGTCGACGTCCGGTCCGGCTCGTTCTTCCTCGGCCTGCGCAGTGCCCTGGCCCACGGCGTGGCCGGTCGGGACGCCACGCTGGTGTTCCTGGATGCCTCGGACGAGGTCCTCGTCCGCCGGCAGGAGGCTGCGCGCCGTCCGCACCCGCTGCAGCAGGGTGGCCGACTGCTCGACGGCCTCCAGCGCGAGCGGGTGGCTCTGGCCGACCTGCGCTCAGAGGCCGACCTGGTGATCGAGACCAGCAACCTCAACGTGCACCAGCTGACCGACCGGATCGCGGAAGCCTTCGGCACGCCTGACTCCACCCGGCTGCGGGTCACGGTCATCAGCTTCGGCTTCAAGTACGGCAGTCCGGTCGACGCGGACTACCTCGCTGACATGAGGTTCCTGCCCAACCCGCACTGGGTGCCCGAGCTCCGGCCACGGACCGGCCAGGACCCCGAGGTCTCCAGCTACGTGCTCGGGCGGCCCGGGGCCGAGGAGTTCCTCGACGCCTACGTCCCGCTGCTCACCGTCGTCGCCGAGGGCTACCTCCGTGAGGGCAAGCGGTTCATGCGGGTCGCCATCGGATGCACCGGCGGCAAGCACCGCAGCGTCGCGATGAGCGAGGAGATCGCCCGCCGGCTCAGCGAGCAGGGCTACCTCGCCCGTGCCATCCATCGCGACCTCGGCCGGGAGTGATCGACCCGATGATCTCGGACTTCGGGGCGGTTCAGCGCGCCCAGTCGGTCGTCGCCCTCGGCGGCGGCCACGGGCTGCACGCCTCGCTCAACGCACTGCGCCACCTGCTCGACGACCTGACCCTCGACAAGCTCACGGCCGTGGTCACGGTCGCCGACAACGGCGGCTCCTCGGGACGGCTCCGCGGCGAGTTCGGTGTGCTGCCGCCCGGCGACCTGCGGATGGCGCTGGCCGCGCTCTGCGGCGACGACGAGTGGGGCGACACCTGGGCCAGGGTGCTGCAGCACCGGTTCGAGGGCGAGGGGGAGATGCGCGGCCACGTCGTCGGCAACCTGCTGATCGTCGGCCTGTGGGAGCTCCTCGGCGACCACATCGACGCGCTCGACTGGGTCGGTCGGCTGCTCGGCGCCCGCGGCCGGGTGCTCCCGATGGCACAGACGCCGATGGACATCACGGCGGAGGTGCGTGGACTCGTCGAGGGGCATCCCGACGAGCTCACCACCGTCCGCGGCCAGGTCGAGGTCGCCACGACCGAAGGTGTCATCAGCTCGATCGCCCTCGAGCCGGCCGATCCCGAGGTGAGTCCGGCGGTCATCGCCGCCATCACGGAGGCGGACTGGGCCGTCCTGGGGCCCGGGTCCTGGTTCAGCTCGGTGCTGCCACACCTGCTGGTGCCTGCCGTGCGTGATGCGCTGGTCCGCACCCAGGCCCGCCTTGTCGTCGTACTCAACCTGGCGGAGCAGGCGGGGGAGACCGGTGGCTTCGGCCCCGCCGACCACCTGGCGGTGCTGGCCGAGCACGCGCCCGACCTCGGCATCGACGTCGTCCTCGCGGACGAGACGGTCATGGAGTCCGGGCTTGCCGAGCTCCAGGAGACCGTGGCCGCGCTCGGCGCGCGGCTGGTCATCGCCGACGTGGCAGCCGATGACGGGTCTCCGCGGCACGATCCCGTGAAGCTGGCTGCGGCCTACACCCGGATCTTCGCCACCGAGTGACCCGGGCACCCGCGCAGGGTTGTTGACCACCATGGCAGGATCGGCTCATGGCGATGACGGCACAGGTCAAGGCGGAACTGGCCAGTACTCCGGTCACCAAGGCGTGTTGCCGCAAGGCTGAGGTCGCCTCCACCCTGCGGTTCGCCGGTGGCATCCACATCGTGGCCGGCCGCATCGTCGTCGAAGCCGAGCTCGACACCGGCGCCGCGGCGCGTCGGCTCCGCAAGGACATCTCCGAGATCTACGGCCAGACCTCCGACGTCGTCATGGTGCAGGGCAACGGCCTGCGCAAGGGCAGCCGCTACATCGTGCGGGTGGCCAAGGACGGCGAGGCACTGGCCCGCCAGACGGGCCTGCTCGACCAGCGGGGGCGTCCGGTGCGTGGCCTGCCGCCTGCCGTCGTCTCCGGCGGCGCCTGTGACGCGGTGGCGGCCTGGCGGGGAGCCTTCCTCGCCCACGGATCACTGACCGAACCCGGTCGCTCGTCGTCCCTGGAGGTCACCTGCCCGGGCTCGGAGGCCGCCCTTGCCCTCGTCGGTGTCGCCCGACGCCTCGGCATCCAGGCCAAGGCCCGCGAGGTCCGTGGCGTCGACCGCGTCGTCATCCGTGACGGTGACGCCATCGGTCAGCTCCTGACCCGCCTCGGCGCCCACGAGACCTTGATGGCCTGGGAGGAACGCCGGATGCGGCGCGAGGTGCGCGCCACTGCCAACCGGCTCGCCAACTTCGACGACGCCAACCTGCGGCGTTCCGCGCGCGCAGCCGTGACCGCAGGCGCCCGCGTCGAACGCGCGATGGAGATCCTTGGCGACGAGGTTCCCGACCACCTCAAGATGGCGGGCGAGCTGCGCCTCGAGCACAAGCAGGCCTCGCTCGAGGAGCTCGGCCAGCTGCACGAGCCGGTCCTCACGAAGGACGCGATCGCCGGACGCATAAGGCGTCTCCTGGCGATGGCCGACAAGCGTGCCGAGGACCTGGGCGTTCCGGACACCGAGGCGTCCCTGACGCCGGAGATGCTGGCCGGCGACGCGTGACGTCCAGCATGTGATGCGGGTCACCCCAACGCTCTTGGGTGCCAGGGGTGCGGGATAGGGTCGGAATCGACCATTCCCCACCCTCAGGAGGCTCACAGTGACCGTTCGTGTCGGCATCAACGGATTCGGCCGGATCGGCCGTAATTTCTTCCGCGCAGTGCGAGCGAGCGGAGCCGACATCGAGATCGTCGGCGTGAATGACCTCACGGGGAACGCCACGCTGGCGCACCTGCTGAAGTACGACTCGATCCTCGGTCGTCTCGACGCAGAGGTTTCCTCGACGGATGACGCGATCATCGTCGGCGACCAGCAGATCCGTGCCTTCGCGGAGCGTGATCCGGCTGCCCTCGGCTGGGGCGACCTCGGTGTCGACGTCGTCGTCGAGTCCACCGGCTTCTTCACCGACGCCACCAAGGCACGCGCCCACGTCGACGGCGGTGGGGCGCGGAAGGTGATCATCTCTGCGCCTGCGACCAACGACGACATCACCATCGTGATGGGCGTGAACCACGAGCTGTACGACCCGGCCGCCCACACCGTGATCTCGAACGCCTCGTGCACCACCAACTGCCTCGCCCCGATGGCCAAGGCCCTCAACGACGGCCTCGGCATCGTCAAGGGCCTGATGACCACAGTGCACGCCTACACCGCTGACCAGAACCTGCAGGACAACATCCACAGCGACCTGCGACGGGCGCGCGCTGCGGCGATCAACATCGTCCCGACGTCGACGGGTGCAGCGAAGGCGATCGGCCTGGTCCTGCCGGAGCTCAAGGGCAAGCTCGACGGCTACGCCCTGCGCGTCCCGACGCCGACCGGGTCGCTGACCGACCTGACGTTCGAGGCGGCGCGGGAGACCACGGTCGAGGAGGTCAACGCCATCGTGCGGGCCGCCGCCGACGGCCGGTACCTCCGTTACTCCACCGATCCCATCGTGTCCTCGGACATCGTGACCGACCCGGCGTCGTGCATCTTCGACGCTCCGCTGACCAAGGTCATCGGCAACCAGGTCAAGGTCGCCGGCTGGTACGACAACGAGTGGGGCTACTCCAACCGGCTCGCGGACCTCATCGTCCACGTCGGCGCTACGCTCTGACGCTTGTGACTGACTTCAACGGGCTCGGCCCGGACTTCCTCGCGTCCGTCAGCGGCAAGCGGGTCCTGGTCCGCTCGGACCTCAACGTCCCGCTCGACGGTGGACGCATCACCGACGACGGCCGGATCCGGGCCAGCGTCCCGACAATCAAGGCCCTGGCCGACGCAGGTGCCCGCGTGGTCGTCACCGCGCACCTCGGGCGCCCCGACGGCGCTCCGGATCCGGCGTACTCGCTGGCTCCGGTCGCTGCACGGCTGGGCGAGCTCCTGGGCGCCGATGTCGCCTTCGCGAGCGACACCGTGGGCTCCTCGGCGAAGGAGACCGTCGCCGGGCTCGCTGACGGCGACGTGGCCCTCCTGGAGAACGTCCGGTTCAACGTGGGGGAGACGAGCAAGGACGACACCGTCCGCGGTGCGTTCGCCGACGAGCTCGCCTCGCTCGCTGATGCCTTCGTGTCGGACGGCTTCGGGGTCGTCCACCGCAAGCAGGCAAGCGTCTACGACGTCGCGCAGCGACTCCCGCACGCCATGGGCGGGCTGGTCGCCACCGAGATCGACGTGCTGCGCCGCCTGACGGTGAACCCCGAGCGCCCCTACGTCGTGGTGCTCGGCGGTTCCAAGGTGTCCGACAAGCTCGGGGTCATCGACAACCTGCTCGACAAGGCCGACAAGCTGCTGATCGGCGGCGGCATGGTGTTCACCTTCCTCAAGGCCGACGGCCTCGAGGTCGGCAAGAGCCTGCTCGAGGAGGACCAGCTCGAAACGGTGCGCGAGTACCAGTCCCGTGCCGCCGAGCTCGGGGTCGAGATCGTCCTCCCGACCGACATCGTCGTCGCGGACAACTTCGGCGACGAGGCGTCCGCACGGGTGGTTGCCGCCACCGACATCCCCGCCGATGCACTGGGCCTCGACATCGGTCCGGCATCGGGCGCAGCCTTCGCGGCCGCCCTGGCCGATGCGAAGACCGTCTTCTGGAACGGCCCGATGGGCGTGTTCGAACAGGCTGCGTTCGCCGAAGGCACCCGTGCAGTCGCCGACGCGCTCACCCGGGTCGACGGCCTGTCGGTCGTCGGCGGTGGCGACTCCGCGGCCGCCGTACGCACCCTCGGCTTCGACGAGGCGGCCTTCGGCCACATCTCCACCGGAGGTGGCGCGAGCCTGGAGTACCTCGAGGGCAAGGAGCTCCCGGGCATCACGGTTCTGGAAGAGGAAGGTGCCTGAGATGGCCAACAACGCAGCGCAGGCCGGTCGCACACCCCTGATGGCGGGCAACTGGAAGATGAACCTCAACCACGCCGAGGCCGTGAACCTGCTGCAGAAGCTCGCCTGGACGCTCTCGGACAAGCGCCACGACTACGGCAAGGCCGAGGTCGCGCTCCTGCCGCCCTTCACCGACATCCGGTCCGTCCAGACCGTGGTGGACGGCGACCGCCTCGCCATCAAGTACGGCGCCCAGGACGTCTCCCCGCACGTCAGCGGCGCCTACACGGGCGAGATCTCCGCGGGCATGCTCGCGAAGCTCGGGTGCTCCTACGTCGTGGTTGGTCACTCCGAGCGCCGGCAGTACCACGCCGAGACCGACGAGCTGGTGAATGCCAAGGCCAAGGCCGCGCTCGACGCTTCGATCACGCCGATCGTGTGCGTCGGTGAAGGACTCGAGGTCCGCCAGGCAGGCGAGCACGTGCCCTACACGATGGCGCAGGTCGAGGGCTCCCTCGCCGGTCTCACGAAGAAGCAGGTCGCCAGCCTCGTCATCGCCTACGAACCCGTCTGGGCCATCGGCACGGGCGAGGTGGCCACCCCTGAGGACGCACAGGAGGTCTGTGCGGCCATTCGCGGGCAGGTGCGGGAATCCTTCGGGGACGAGGCCGCCGACGCCGTACGCGTCCTCTACGGCGGTTCCGTGAAGGCCGCCAACATCGCCGGCATCATGGCCAAGGCCGACGTCGACGGCGCCCTGGTGGGCGGCGCGAGCCTCGAAGTGGACGAGTTTGGCGGCATCTGCCGGTTTTATGACATGCCGGTGCTGTCCTGATCTCGGCCCTGACGTAGGATTCCCCGCGTGTTAATCACCCTGCTCACCGTTCTGCTCGTCACCGCGAGCCTGCTGCTCATCCTCCTGGTGTTGCTGCACAAGGGACGCGGTGGCGGACTCTCGGACATGTTCGGTGGCGGTGTGTCGAGCTCGCTCGGCGGATCGTCCATTGCCGAACGCAACCTCGACCGCTTCACGGTCGGCATCGGCGTCATCTGGTTCGCGTGTGTCATCGCGCTGGGCCTCTTGCTCGCCTATCAGAACTGACCGAACAACAGGCCTGCCCGACTAGCGGGCTGTCCGAAGGCTTGAGGAGAAAATCCGTTGGCTGGTGGTGGAAACGCGATTCGCGGGAGTCGCGTCGGTGCAGGTCCGATGGGCGAAGCCGAGCGTGGAGAGGCCGCACCGCGGCAGGCAGTGACGTACTTCTGTACGAACAGCCACCGCTCGGTGATCACCTTCTCCGTCGAGGCGAACGTCCCTGAGTCCTGGGACTGCCCGAAGTGCGGCCTGCCGGCTGGTCTGGACTCGGAGAACGCTCCGCCGCCCAACAAGATCGAGCCGTACAAGACGCACCTCGCCTACGTGAAGGAGCGCCGCTCCGACAAGGAGGCCGAGGTCATCCTCGACGAGGCGATCCAGCTGCTGCGCTCGCGCCGCAAGTCGGGCGAAATAATTTTCTGACGGTCTGCGCGAGGCGGGCTGGCGAGCGGCACTGCTGGCTTGCCGCCAGACCAACCCAGGTCCTACGCAAGACAACCGCGGCGCGGCAGCGCGGCGAGAGCCGTCCTCCGGGCAGCTTGCTGCCCCGTATCAACGGCGAAGACGCGCTCGCGCAGTCAGATCAGCGAGGCGGCGGCCGTGTCGAGGAACCACACCGTCTCCGCGTTGCCGCGGACGCCACGGGCGGGTGTCTCTGCGACGGATCCGTCCTCGGCCAGGCCCCGTCGTACG